>NZ_JBEYYC010000011.1:0-209031 GCF_040645355.1 Streptomyces sp. NPDC046805
TCAACGCCCACAAGGCCGGCACCATCAAGGGCCTCACCGCCGAGATCGGCGCCTCCCTCACCTCCGGCGCCCCCATCTGCGAGATCAAGGACTGACGAGGCAGTAGTCCAGCAGTCCGAGGGACGCCCGGCGGGCCGAATGAATCCGGTCGGCCGGGCGTCGCGCTTTCGCAACGCCCGGCCGCGACCGGTCACACCGCACCCTCAGCCGAAAGCGAGGGCCTCGTCGCAGCGCCGGAGGCTACCGGCGTCGCAGATCCGCGACGCGCCCCCGCTCGACTCCCGCAGGCTGCTCGCCCAGCGCGGAGGCCGGTCGAAGTCCGCCCGCGGACAGCTGGCCCCGCCGGGGTCCCGGCAGAGAGTTCCGTTGCTGACGCGCCGCGGGGCCGTGTTCACCCCCCGGTTTTCCCGACGCCCCGGCCACGGCGATCTGCACCCCCTGATCGGCGAGGGCCTGGAGTTCGGTGGCCGCGCGGTCGTCGTGGGCCGGCGGGTCGTCGGTGACGAGCCGGGTGATCACGTCCGTGGGGACCGTCTGGAACATCGTGTCCGTGCCGAGCTTGGTGTGGTCGGCGAGGACCACGACCTCCGCCGCCGCCTGGACCAGGGCCCGGTCGACGGACGCCGACAGCATGTTGGACGTGGACAGCCCGCGTTCGGCGGTCAGGCCGCTTCCGGAGAGGAAGGCCTTGGAGACCCTGAGCCCCTGGAGCGACTGTTCGGCACCGGAGCCCACGAGGGCGTAGTTGGAGCCGCGCAGCGTGCCGCCGGTCATCACGACCTCCACGCGGTTGGCGTGCGCCAACGCCTGGGCCACCAGCAGGGAGTTGGTGACGACGGTCAGCCCGGGGACCCGGGCGAGCCGGCGGGCCAGCTCCTGTGTGGTGGTCCCCGCCCCGACCACGATGGCCTCGCCCTCTTCGACGAGACCCGCGGCGAGATCGGCGATGGCCGTCTTCTCGGCGGTCGCGAGATGTGACTTCTGCGGAAAGCCGGACTCCCGCGTGAACCCGCCCGGCAATACCGCACCGCCGTGCCGGCGGTCTAGGAGTCCTTCTGCCTCCAGTGCGCGCACGTCCCGCCGTACGGTCACTTCGGAGGTCTGGACGACGCGGGCGAGCTCACGGAGCGACACCGCTCCGTTCGCTCGCACCATTTCGAGGATCAACTGGCGACGTTCTGCAGCGAACACGAAACTGACAGTAACCCCAACGACCGTCTGCTTTCAGCAGTTTGCGCCGAATAACAGAAGTTGTTCGCAAGACTGGGTACGAAGTGGTATAGGACGTACCCGCAGCGACTATGCCGCCCGCATGCTCGGCAACTCCCCGTGACCGGAGGGCAGTCGAGCAGGCGGGCGGTGAAGGGTTCCGGAATCGGACGGGCGACCTTCGCGGCGCCGTCCGGCAGGGACTACGCCTCGGCGGCCGTCTTGCGGGTGTGCAGCTGGCGGGCCACCTCGGCGATCGAACCCGAGAGGGACGGGTACACCGTGAAGGCGTTCGCTATCTGCTCGACCGTCAGGTTGTTGTCGATGGCGAGCGAGATGGGGTGGATCAGTTCCGAGGCGCGCGGGGACACCACGACACCGCCGACCACGATCCCGGTGCCCGGGCGGCAGAAGATCTTGACGAAGCCGTCCCGGATGCCCTGCATCTTGGCGCGCGGGTTGCGCAGCAGCGGCAGCTTCACCACGCGCGCGTCGATCTTGCCGGCGTCGACGTCGGCCTGGGTGTAGCCGGCGGTGGCGATCTCGGGGTCGGTGAAGACGTTGGCGGAGACCGTCTTGAGGTCGAGCGGGGCCACCGCGTCGCCGAGGAAGTGGTACATGGCGATACGGCCCTGCATGGCGGCCACGGAGGCGAGGGCGAAGACGCCCGTCACGTCACCGGCGGCGTACACGCCGGGCGCGCTGGTGCGGGAGACCCGGTCGGTCCAGATGTGCCCGGAGTCGCGCAGCTTGACGCCCGCCTCCTCCAGGCCCAGGCCCGCGCTGTTGGGGACCGCGCCGACGGCCATGAGGCAGTGGGAGCCGGTGATGACGCGCCCGTCGGAGAGGGTGACCTCGACCCGGTCGCCGACACGCTTGGCGGCGGAGGCGCGCGAGCGGGACATGACGTTCATGCCGCGGCGGCGGAAGACGTCCTCCAGGACGGCGGCGGCGTCCGGGTCCTCGCCGGGCAGCACGCGGTCGCGGGAGGAGACGAGGGTGACCTTGGAGCCGAGGGCCTGGTAGGCGCCGGCGAACTCGGCACCGGTGACACCCGAGCCGACCACGATGAGCTCCTCGGGGAGCTCGGTGAGGTCGTAGACCTGGGTCCAGTTGAGGATGCGCTCGCCGTCGGGCTGGGCATCGGGCAGCTCGCGCGGGTGACCGCCGGTGGCGATGAGCACGGCGTCGGCGGTGAGCCGCTCCTCGGTGCCGTCGGCGGCCGTGACGACGATCGTGCGGGAGCCGTCGAGGGCCTGCATGCCCTCCAGGCGGCCGCGGCCGCGCATGACCCGGGCGCCGGCACGGGTGACGGAGGCGGTGATGTCGTGGGACTGGGCGAGCGCGAGCCGCTTCACACGCCGGTTGACCTTGCCGAGATCGACGCCGACCACCCGGGCGGGCGTGTCGATGTGCGGGGTGTCGTCGGCGACGATGATGCCCAGCTCCTCGTAGGAGGAGTCGAAGGTGGTCATCACCTCGGCCGTGGCGATGAGGGTCTTCGACGGCACGCAGTCGGTCAGCACCGACGCTCCGCCCAGACCGTCGCAGTCGACGACGGTCACCTCCGCGCCGAGCTGCGCGGCCACCAGCGCCGCTTCGTATCCGCCGGGTCCGCCACCGATGATCACGATCCGAGTCACGTACTCCATTGTCCCGCACGCCTCAAGGTGCGGTTGCCCCGGGGGTTCGGGGACGGTGACGGAAGCTGTCTACCGGGGCGGATGGGGCGGGAGTGCCCTCTGCCGTACGCTCGGTCCATGTCGCTCTATGCCGCGTACGCCGGCAATCTCGACGCGCGGCTGATGTCCCACCGCGCCCCGCACTCACCGCTGCGCGCCACCGGCTGGCTGAACGGGTGGCGGCTGACCTTCGGCGGCGAGCAGCTGGGCTGGGAAGGCGCGCTGGCCACGATCGTCGAGGAACCGGGCTGCCAGGTCTTCGTCGGGCTGTACGACATCGCTCCACCGGACGAGGAGTCCATGGACCGATGGGAGGGCGTGGGGCTCGGCATCTACCGGCGCGCACGGGTGCGCGTGCACACGCTGGACGGCGAGGAGCCGGCGTGGCTGTACGTGCTGAACGGGTACGAGGGCGGCTTGCCGTCGGCGCGCTATCTGGGGGAGGTCGCGGACGCCGCCGAGTCGGCCGGGGCGCCGCACGACTATGTGATGGAGCTGAGGAAGCGCCCCTGCTAGGCCGGGGACCGTCAGGCGGGGGAAGCAGTCCGGTCAGGCCGAGATCGGGCCCTCTTGAGCCACCGTTGGGCCGCATTTGCCCCTGTCTCGCCGAAAACGACAAGCCAACGATCGCAAACCCGTGAGCTCCGTCATCTACGCGCGTAGGCCCTGAGCGGCTACCCTCGGTCGCGTGAACGCATCTCTTCTTCCGGACGACATCCACGGCGACCCCTACGCCGCCGCCGACGCGGCCGCCGCGCGCCTGCGTGAACTCACGGGCGCCGAGTCCCACGACGTCGCCCTCGTGATGGGCTCCGGCTGGGCTCCGGCCGTCGACGCCCTGGGCGAGGCCGACGCCGAGTTCCAGGTCACCGAGCTGCCCGGCTTCCCGCCGCCGGCCGTCCAGGGGCACGGGGGCAAGGTCCGCTCGTACGCCATCGGCGACAAGCGCGCGCTGGTCTTCCTGGGCCGTACGCACTACTACGAGGGCCGGGGCGTCGCCGCCGTGGCACACGGTGTGCGCACGGCGGTGGCCGCGGGCTGCAAGACCGTGGTGCTCACGAACGGGTGCGGCGGTCTGCGCGAGGGCATGCGGCCCGGACAGCCGGTGCTGATCAGCGACCACATCAACCTGACGGCGACCTCGCCGATCGTCGGCGCGAACTTCGTGGACCTGACCGACCTGTACTCGCCGCGGCTGCGGGCGCTGTGCAAGGAGATCGACGCCTCGCTGGAGGAGGGCGTGTACGCCCAGTTCCCCGGCCCGCACTACGAGACGCCGGCCGAGATCCGCATGGCCCGCACGATCGGCGCCGACCTGGTGGGCATGTCGACCACGCTGGAGGCCATCGCCGCCCGTGAGGCCGGTGCGGAGGTGCTGGGCATCTCCCTCGTCACCAACCTCGCCGCCGGCATGACGGGCGAGCCCCTCAACCACGAGGAGGTCCTCCAGGCCGGCCGCGACTCCGCCGCGCGGATGGGACAGCTGCTGGCGCAGGTGCTGGGGCGGCTGTAGGCCCGGGGCGCCCATCTGCTCGCCCGACTCGTTGGGCAGAACGGCAATCAGGGAACCCCAGGTACGAACTCACGAGAGGTTCAACCGACGTGCACGACGCACTCATCACACGGGCCACGGCGTGGCTGTCCGAGGACCCCGACGCGGAGACCCGTGAGGAGCTCGGCAAGCTCATCGACACCGAGGACGTCACGGAGCTCGCCGCGCGTTTCAGCGGCACGCTCCAGTTCGGCACGGCCGGTCTGCGCGGCGAGCTGGGCGCGGGCCCGATGCGGATGAACCGCTCCGTCGTGATCCGGGCGGCCGCCGGCCTCGCCGCGTACCTCAAGAAGAACGGGACTCCCCACGGCGACGGCGACGCCGGGCTCGTCGTGATCGGGTACGACGCCCGGCACAAGTCCGCCGACTTCGCGCGCGACACCGCCGCCGTGATGACGGGTGCGGGCCTGCGCGCCGCCGTGCTGCCCCGGCCGCTGCCCACCCCCGTCCTCGCCTACGCCATAAGGCACCTCGGCGCGGTCGCCGGCGTGGAGGTCACCGCCAGCCACAACCCGCCCCGCGACAACGGCTACAAGGTCTACCTCGGCGACGGCTCCCAGATCGTGCCGCCCGCCGACAGCGGGATCGCCGCCGAGATCGACGCCATCGTCTCCCTGAGCGACGTTCCGCGGCCGGACGCGGGCTGGCAGACCCTCGACGACTCGGTCCTGGACGCCTATCTTGCCCGTACCGACGCCGTGCTCGCGGCCGGCTCCGCGCGCGGCGCCCGCACCGTCTACACGGCGATGCACGGCGTCGGCAAGGACGTCCTCCTCGCCGCCTTCGCCCGGGCCGGCTTCCCCGAGCCCGTGCTCGTCGCCGAGCAGGCCGAGCCCGACCCGGACTTCCCGACCGTCGCCTTCCCCAACCCGGAAGAGCCCGGCGCGATGGACCTCGCCTTCGCCAGGGCCCGCGAGACCGAGCCCGACCTGGTCGTCGCCAACGACCCGGACGCCGACCGGTGCGCCGTCGCCGTCAAGGACGGGCAGGACTGGCGGATGCTGCGCGGCGACGAGGTCGGTGCCCTCCTCGCCGCCCACCTCGTCCGGCGCGGCGCGCGCGGCACCTTCGCCGAGTCGATCGTGTCCTCCTCCCTCCTCGGGCGCATCGCCGAGAAGGCCGGACTGCCGTACGAGGAGACGCTCACCGGCTTCAAGTGGATCGCCCGCGTGGACGGTCTGCGCTACGGCTACGAGGAGGCCCTCGGCTACTGCGTCGACCCCGACGGCGTCCGCGACAAGGACGGCATCACCGCCGCCCTCCTGATCACCGAGCTCGCCTCCGAGCTCAAGGAGCGGGGCCGGACCCTCCTCGACCTCCTGGACGACCTCGCCGTGGAGCACGGGCTGCACGCCACCGACCAGCTCTCGGTCCGCGTGGAGGACCTGTCGGTCATCGCCGACGCCATGCGCCGCCTGCGCGAGCAGCCGCCGACCGAGCTCGCCGGGCTGCCCATCACCCGCGCCGAGGACCTCACCCTCGGCACGGACAGGCTGCCGCCCACCGACGGGCTGCGCTACACGCTCGACGGCGCCCGCGTCATCGTCCGGCCCAGCGGCACCGAGCCCAAGCTGAAGTGCTACCTGGAGGTCGTCGTACCGGTCGCCGCGCACGCCGACCTCCCGGGCGCTCGCACCCGCGCCGCCGAACTGCTCGACGGGATCAAGCGGGATCTGTCGGCAGCCGCCGACATCTGACGACACGGCCGATCATCCTTTGGGGTGCACCTGACAATAGGGGCACCCCAAAGGGTGATTTCGGGGCCATGCCCGGCGGCTCGTCCCGCCGCGCTGCGCGCCTCGCCTCCCGTCCCCGGGACAGGGTGAGCCGGTAGCCTCCGCGAGTACTGGAGCCGCCGTCGTGTCCTCGACCGCCCCTCACACCGTCCCCGACGAGCACATCCCGGGCGCCAGGCGGGCCCCCGCCCCGGCCGCCGTCCCGTCCCGCGCGCTGCGCCGCGCGGCCCCGGCCCTAGCCGCGTACGTCGGCGTCCGCCTGTGCGGCCTGCTGGTCCTGGCCGTCTGGGCGCAGCGCAAGCACGAGAGCGTCTGGGTGATGCTGGCCTCCCAGTGGGACGCCCAGTGGTACCTCGGGATCGCCGACCACGGGTACGCCCACACGCTGGGAACCGCGCACAACTCCAACAGCCTTGCTTTCTTCCCGCTCTACCCACTGCTGGTGAAGGCCGTCGCCGCCGTCACGCCAGGCACCCCGGCGAGCGCCGGGCTGGGCATCGCCGTCGTCGCCTCGCTGGCCGCCGCCTGGGGTGTGTTCGCCGTGGGTGAGCGGCTGCACGGGCAGCGGGTCGGGGTGCTCCTCACCGTGCTGTGGGCCGCGCTTCCGGTCGGGCTGGTGCAGTGGATGGGGTACACCGAGTCCCTGTTCACCGCCCTCACCGCCTGGGCTCTGTACGCGGTGCTCGGTCGGCGCTGGATCTGGGCGGGGACGGCCGCGTCCCTGGCCGGGCTGACCCGGCCCACCGGGGTCGCGGTGGCGGCCGCGGTCACCGTCACCGCCCTGCTCGCCCTCCGGCGCGACTTCTCGTGGCGCGCCCTCGCGGGTGCCGTGCTGGCCCCGCTCGGCTGGTGCGCGTACGTGGGCTGGGTGGGCCTGCGCCTGGGGCGCTGGGACGGCTACTTCGCCGTACAGCGGCTCTGGTACAACCAGCTGGACGGCGGCCTGACCACCCTGCGCTTCATGCACGACGTGCTGGGGAAGCACGCGCAGCCCGAGCTGTTCCTGGTGATGGTGACCGTCACGCTGCTCGTGAGCCCGGTGTTGTTCGCGCTGTCGGTGGGGGACCGGCAACCGCTGCCGCTGCTGGTGTTCAGCGGCATGCTGCTGGCGATCGTCCTGGCCAGCCGCGGCGTCTACTTCCCGCGCGCCCGCTTCCTGCTCCCCGCCTTCCCGCTGCTCCTCCCCGTGGCCCTGCACCTGTCCCGGGCCTCGCGTCGCTATCGCACGGTGATCCTGACGGCGGCGGTGGTGACCTCGGCGTACTCCGGGGCGTTCATGCTGCTGATGTGGCCGAGCGCACCGTGAGCGGGGGCGGCTGCGCCCGCGGCGGGGCGCCGGCCATCGCCGGCGCCCCGCAGGCGACCACGGACAACGGGTACAGGCACACGCCGTACAGCCCCGTCAGCCCCCGGCGCCCGCGCCTCCGTCGTCAGCCCACCGCCAGCAGAACCGCCAGCAGGACGGCGCCGGCCACCGCCGGTGCCACGATCTCGTACGCCCAGCGGACCGTGACCTCGCCCTGGGCGGTCTCCGCCGGTTCCCGGCGCTCCAGCAGTTCGCGGAGCTCGTCCATGATCTGGTCGCTCTCCGCACGGGTCGGCCCCGCCGCGGTGGCCGCGGCGCGCAGGCCGCCCATGCCGAGCCCGCCGCCGAGTCCCCCTCCGCCGAACGCCCCGGACCTGCCGGGCCTGGCGGCGCCGCGCGCCGCCGACTCCGCCCGCGCCTGCCGCCGGGCCGCCTTCTTGCGGGCCCGGAGCGAGACGGGGATGGCCCACAGCTGGTACTTGGTACCGGACTTGACCACGGCCTCGTTCGAGTAGCCGGACCGCAGC
The DNA here is from genome assembly GCF_040645355.1 of Streptomyces sp. NPDC046805. NCBI lineage: Bacteria > Bacillati > Actinomycetota > Actinomycetes > Kitasatosporales > Streptomycetaceae > Streptomyces > Streptomyces sp. NPDC046805. The sequence continues at coordinate 8,013 of NZ_JBEYYC010000011.1, forward strand.
GAGGCGATCTCGCCCCAGGGCAGCACGATCACCCGGAACGGATTGCGGACGCGCAGCCGGTCGTCGTTGGCGAAGACCGCCGGGCGCAGGGTGAAGCCGACCACCAGCGGCACGATGAGGACGAGCGCGGCGAGCGCCAGCCACGGGGTCCGTCCGTGCCCCTTGAACAGCGCGTCGAAGCCGAGCCACACGACGATGGCGAGCAGCAGCACACCGCCCACGAGGGCCGCGGGCGAGCGGTAGATCCGGTCCTTGACGGCGGGCGGTGCGGGCCGCGGCGCGGGCGAGGACGAGGAGTCCGGGGTCGTCATGGTGCCGATTGTGCCCGACGCCGCCGACGGCACTCAGGCCCGGTCGCCAAGATGTGACACTGGCTTGAGCGCGGATGCGATGAACCCCCTGGGGTGTACAGCTGCTACGCGCGTAGATATGCTCGGCTGGTGACCATGCCCACCACTGCACCCGCTGCACACTCGCTCACGGACGTGACCGCGTCCGACAGCACGCTGCGCCGCTTCCTCCACGGGCTGCCCGGCGTCGACGCGGTCGGCCTGGAGGCGCGCGCCGCGTCTCTCGGCACCCGCTCCATCAAGACCACCGCGAAGGCGTACGCCATCGACCTCGCCATCTCGATGGTCGACCTGACGACGCTGGAAGGCGCGGACACCCCGGGCAAGGTCCGGGCGCTCGGCGCCAAGGCGGTCCACCCCGACCCCACCGACCGTACGACTCCGACCACCGCCGCGGTCTGCGTCTATCCGGACATGGTGGCCGTCGCCAAGGAGGCCGTCGCCGGCTCGGGCGTGAAGGTCGCCTCGGTCGCCACCGCCTTCCCGGCCGGCCGCGCCGCCCTCGCCGTGAAGCTGGCCGACGTGCGGGATGCCGTGGCCGCGGGCGCCGACGAGATCGACATGGTCATCGACCGCGGGGCGTTCCTCGCGGGGAACTACCTGAAGGTCTACGACGAGATCACCGCCGTGAAGGAGGCCTGCGGGACGTCCGCCCGCCTGAAGGTCATCTTCGAGACCGGTGAGCTGTCGACGTACGACAACATCCGGCGCGCGAGCTGGCTCGGCATGCTGGCCGGGGCCGACTTCATCAAGACCTCGACCGGCAAGGTCGCCGTCAACGCGACCCCCGCGAACACCCTGTTGATGCTGGAGGCGGTCCGCGACTTCCGCGCCCAGACCGGCGTCCAGGTCGGCGTGAAGCCGGCCGGCGGAATTCGTACCAGCAAGGACGCGATCAAGTTCCTCGTGCTGGTCAACGAGACGGCGGGCGAGGACTGGCTGGACAACCACTGGTTCCGCTTCGGCGCCTCCTCGCTCCTGAACGACCTGCTGATGCAGCGTCAGAAGCTGGCCACCGGCCGCTACTCCGGCCCCGACTACGTGACGGTGGACTGATCACCATGGCATCCGCATTCGAGTACGCACCGGCGCCCGAGTCCCGCGCGGTCGTCGACATCGCGCCGTCCTACGGCCTGTTCATCGACGGCGAGTTCGCCGAGGCGGCGGACGGCAAGGTCTTCAAGACGGTCAGCCCGTCCACCGAGGAGGTCCTCGCCGAGGTCGCGCAGGCCGGCGAGGCCGACGTCGACCGCGCGGTGAAGGCCGCCCGCAAGGCGTTCGAGAAGTGGTCGGCGCTGCCCGGCTCCGAGCGCGCCAAGTACCTGTTCCGCATCGCCCGCATCATCCAGGAGCGCAGCCGTGAGCTGGCCGTCCTGGAGACGCTGGACAACGGCAAGCCGATCAAGGAGACCCGCGACGCGGACCTCCCCCTGGTCGCCGCGCACTTCTTCTACTACGCGGGCTGGGCCGACAAGCTCGACCACGCCGGCTTCGGCGCGAACCCGCGTCCGCTGGGCGTCGCCGGCCAGGTCATCCCGTGGAACTTCCCGCTCCTGATGCTGGCGTGGAAGATCGCCCCGGCGCTGGCGACGGGCAACACGGTCGTCCTGAAGCCCGCCGAGACGACCCCGCTGTCCGCGCTCTTCTTCGCGGACATCTGCCGCCAGGCGGGCCTGCCCAAGGGTGTCGTCAACATCCTTCCCGGGTACGGCGACGCGGGTGCCGCGCTCGTCGCGCACCCGGACGTCAACAAGGTCGCGTTCACCGGCTCGACGGCCGTCGGCAAGGAGATCGCGCGCACGGTCGCGGGCACGCGCAAGAAGCTCACCCTCGAACTCGGCGGCAAGGGCGCCAACATCGTCTTCGACGACGCCCCCATCGACCAGGCCGTCGAGGGCATCGTCACCGGCATCTTCTTCAACCAGGGCCAGGTCTGCTGCGCGGGCTCCCGCCTGCTGGTCCAGGAGTCGATCCAGGACGAGCTGCTGGACTCCCTCAAGCGCCGCCTGTCGACGCTGCGCCTCGGCGACCCGCTCGACAAGAACACGGACATCGGCGCGATCAACTCCGCCGAGCAGCTGGCCCGGATCACCGCGCTCGCCGAGAAGGGCGAGGCGGAGGGCGCCGAGCGCTGGTCTCCTGCCTGTGAACTCCCGGACAGCGGCTACTGGTTCGCCCCGACGCTCTTCACGAACGTCACCCAGGCGCACACCATCGCCCGCGACGAGATCTTCGGCCCGGTGCTGTCGGTCCTCACCTTCCGCACCCCGGAGGAGGCCGTGGCCAAGGCGAACAACACGCAGTACGGCCTGTCGGCGGGCATCTGGACCGAGAAGGGCTCCCGGATCCTGGCCGTCGCGAACAAGCTGCGGGCGGGCGTCGTCTGGTCCAACACATTCAACAAGTTCGACCCGACCTCGCCGTTCGGCGGCTACAAGGAGTCGGGCTTCGGCCGCGAGGGCGGCCGCCACGGCCTGGAGGCGTACCTCGCCCCGTCGAGCCCGGAGGGCGAGCGATAAAAATGAGCACAGTTGAGAAGTCCGAAGCGCGGCTCAGCGTTTTCAAGACCTACAAGCTGTACGTCGGCGGGAAGTTCCCGCGTTCCGAGAGCGGCCGGGTGTACGAGGTGACGGACTCGAAGGGCAACTGGCTGGCCAACGCTCCGCAGTCCTCCCGCAAGGACGCCCGTGACGCGGTCGTGGCCGCCCGCAAGGCGTTCGGCGCCTGGTCGGGCGCGACGGCGTACAACCGCGGCCAGATCCTCTACCGCATCGCCGAGATGCTGGAGGGCCGCAAGGAGCAGTTCGTCCGCGAAGTCGCCGACGCCGAGGGCCTGTCGAAGGCGAAGGCGGCCGCGGTCGTGGACGCCGCGATCGACCGCTGGGTCTGGTACGCGGGCTGGACCGACAAGATCGCCCAGGTCGTGGGTGGTGGCAACCCGGTCGCGGGCCCGTTCTTCAACCTCTCCTCCCCCGAGCCGACGGGCGTGGTCACCGTACTGGCCCCGCAGGAGTCGTCCTTCCTGGGCCTGGTGTCCGTCATCGCCCCGGTGATCGCGACCGGCAACACGGCGGTCGTCATCGCGAGCGAGAAGTCCCCGCTCCCGGCGCTGTCCCTGGGCGAGGTGCTGGCCACCTCCGACCTGCCGGGCGGCGTCGTCAACGTCCTCTCCGGCCGTACGACGGAGATCGCGGCCCCGCTGGCCGCGCACCAGGACGTCAACGCGATCGACCTCACGGGCGCCGACGAGGTGCTGGCGAAGGAGCTGGAGATCGCGGCGGCGGACAACCTCAAGCGCGTCCTGCGTCCACAGCCTGTGGACGACGTCGACTGGTCGGCGACGCCGGGCATCGACCGCATGACGGCGTTCCTGGAGACGAAGACCGTCTGGCACCCGACCGGGTCACTGGGCGCGTCGGGCTCCTCGTACTGAGCCACCGAACACACCGAGAGCCGCGCTGCCCCCACGGGGAAGCGCGGCTCTCTTCCGTTCGTCGCTGTCAGCCGCCCAGCAGCCCCGTCACCTGCCCCACCACCGGCATCGAGCCGAGGGACGACGCCTCGGCGACCGGGCCGGTGAGCATCTTGGACGTGAGCGGCTTGAAGTCGGCGATCTTGGTGCCGACGCTGTTGTCGAGCGGGTCGACGCCCGTGCCCGCCAGCGGGTTGGGCTTGAGGCCGGCGATCGGCCCCGTGACGTACCGCACCGAACCGGTGAGGGCCGTCAGGCCCGACTGCGGGTCGATGTGACCGAGCGAGGTGAGGCCGCTCGGCACCTCGGCGAGCGGGGCGGTGGCCGCGCAGGCCGTGGCCGCGCCCGCCCCCAGGGCCACTCCGGCGGTCGCGAGGGCGATCAACGCGCGCTGCGCGGTGGGGTTTTGCGGGGACGCGTGTCGGGCCATTGCTGATGCCACCTTCTGGAGCGCAAGGTAATCGGGTCGACACGAAGGGTAGTTGAGGTGTGACGCACGCACCAAAGCCGACCCGCGGGGTCGGCAGCACGCTCGCGATGCGTCAAACTGGTGTTCCGTGAGCATTCATCCCCCGTCCCCCGCCCGTGTCGTGCTGCTGTGCGGCCCCTCGGGCTCGGGCAAGTCACTCGTCGCCGCCCGTTCCGGGCTCCCCGTCCTGCGTCTCGACGACTTCTACAAAGAGGGCGACGACCCCACGCTGCCACTGGTGGACGGGAGTTCGGACATCGACTGGGACCACCCGCTGTCGTGGGACGCGGACGTCGCGGTCGAGGCCATCACCCGGCTGTGCGCCACGGGTTCGACGGACGTGCCGGTGTACGACATCGGACTGAGCGCCCGTACCGGCGTGGAGACGCTGCACATCGGACGTACCCCGCTGTTCATAGCGGAGGGAATCTTCGCGGCCGAGATCGTCGAACGCTGCCGCGAACTGGGGGTGCTCGCCGACGCGCTGTGCCTGAGCCGCGGCCCGCTCACGACCTTCCGCCGCCGCTTCCTGCGGGACCTGAAGGAGGGCCGCAAGTCGGTGCCGTTCCTGCTGCGCCGCGGCTGGCGGCTGATGCGTGCCGAGCGCGCGATCGTCGCCCGTCAGGTGTCGCTGGGCGCCCACCCCTGCGAGCGGGACGAGGCGCTGGGCCGGCTGGCGGCCGCGGCGGTGGGCCGCCAGACCCAGAAGCGGACGGCCGCCTGACCGCACCGCGGTTCACGGCCGTCACGATCGGCACGCTCGTCGCGGTCGTCGCGGTCGCCCGCATGCGAAAACGGGACTGGACGGACCCCCCGGCCCTCCAGCCCCGCTTCCTGTGTTCCCCCGTGTCCCCCACTGCCCCCGTTCCCCCCGTTCTCTCCCCCGGTTCCCCCCGCCCCTCACCCCTCAGGCGACGAGCTCGCCGAAGGCGTTGGCGTGGGCATGAGCGCTGTCCTCGTCATGCCCGAGGCTGAGGACCTCGTCCTCGCGCAGGCGGCGCAGCGAGCGCCAGATGCTGGACTTGACCGTGCCGACGCTGATGCCGAGTATCTCCGCGATCTCCGGGTCCGTGCGGCCCTCGTAGTAGCGCAGGACCAGCATCGTGCGCTGCAGCTCGGGCAGCCGGCCCAGCGCCTGCCACAGAACCGTGCGCAGCTCGGTGCCGCGCATCGCGTCCGTGTCGCCCGGCGTCTCGGGCAGTTCCTCGGTCGGGTACTCGTTGAGCTTGCGGCGCCGCCAGGCGCTGATGTGCAGGTTGGTCATGGTGCGGCGCAGGTAGCCGCCGACCGCGGCCTTGTCGCTGATCCGGTCCCACGCCCGGTACGTCGAGAACAGCGCGCTCTGCAGCAGGTCCTCGGCCTCGAAGCGGTCGCCGGTCAGGTGGTAGGCGGTCGCGTACAGGGAGGCGCGGCGCTCCTGGACGTAGGCGGTGAACTCCGCCTCCGTCAGCGAACGGCGTTCCCCCGAGTCCTCCCTGTAGGCGCTTCCCCCCGTACGCGCGTCAGTCACCGACATGTACACGGTGTGCTGACGCCCGGCGCCCCGAGCGCACCCCCGCCCTCCGGCACCAGGCTTCTCGGACCCCCGGTTCACACCGTGCAGGCGCGTGATCACTGCGCTGGTGCTCATGCTGTGCAGCGTGTTCATCTCGCGCCCCCCATCGTGGACTTACGGTGTTCGGCTCGTTTCCTTGCCCGTGTCGAAAAGCTTGCCGCCAGGACTTCATGGCCGTGTCCGTCGACTGTCACAGACCTGTCACAGGGATCGGCCCCGCCGGCTCCTGTCCGCACAGGTCGTACGACACCCGCTCCATGGGCCAGAATGAGCCCGTGCCTTCCCTGTTGCTGATCGAGGACGACGACGCCATCCGTACGGCCCTGGAGCTCTCACTGACACGCCAGGGACACCGGGTGGCCACCGCTGCCACCGGCGAGGACGGTCTGAAGCTGCTGCGCGAGCAGCGGCCGGACCTGATCGTGCTGGACGTGATGCTGCCCGGAATCGACGGGTTCGAGGTGTGCCGGCGCATCCGCCGCACCGACCAGTTGCCGATCATCCTGCTCACCGCACGCAGCGACGACATCGACGTGGTGGTCGGCCTGGAGTCCGGCGCCGACGACTACGTGGTCAAGCCCGTGCAGGGCCGCGTCCTGGACGCCCGGATCCGGGCGGTGCTGCGCCGCGGCGAGCGCGAGGCCAGCGACTCGGCGACGTTCGGCAACCTCGTCATCGACCGTTCGGCGATGACGGTGACGAAGAACGGCGAGGACCTCCAGCTGACCCCGACCGAGCTGAGGCTGCTGCTCGAACTGAGCCGCCGCCCCGGTCAGGCGCTCTCCCGCCAGCAGCTGCTGCGCCTCGTGTGGGAGCACGACTACCTCGGCGACTCACGGCTCGTGGACGCGTGCGTACAGCGGCTGCGCGCGAAGGTGGAGGACGTGCCGTCGTCCCCGACGCTGATCCGCACCGTCCGTGGAGTCGGCTACCGCTTGGACGCGCCTCAGTGACGGAAACGCAAGGGGGGTTCCGCGGCTGGGCCGCGGGCCGGATGAAAGCCGTGGCACGACTGCGCTTCACCAGCCTGCGGCTGCGCCTGGTCGTGGTCTTCGCGCTGGTCGCCCTCACCACCGCCGTGTCGGCGTCGGGCATCGCGTACTGGCTGAACCGGGAGGCGGTGCTCACCCGCGCCCAGGACGCGGTGCTGCGCGACTTCCAGCAGGAGATGCACAACCGGGCGGGCGTCCTGCCCGCCCACCCCACACAGGAGGAACTGGAGCGCGCCGCCGGCCAGATGGCGGGCAGCAGCCAGCGCTTCAGTGTGCTGCTGGTCGCCGAGGACGCGCACCACAAGACGGTGTACGGCAACTCGGGTGCCCTGAACGGTTTTTCGCTGGAGGACGTCCCCAAGTCGCTGCGCGCCGCGGTGAACAAGCGGCAGACGGTCAAGGACGGCAACACGTCGCCGTACCACCTCTACTGGCAGCGGATCGTGGAGGACGGCACCCCGTACCTGGTGGCGGGCACGAAGGTGATCGGCGGCGGCCCGACCGGCTACATGGTCAAGTCGCTGGAGCCGGAGGCGAAGGATCTCAACTCCCTCGCCTGGTCGCTCGGTATCGCGACGGGGCTCGCGCTGATCGGCTCCGCGCTGCTGGCCCAGGCCGCCGCGACGACGGTGCTCAAGCCGGTGCACCGCCTCGGCGTGGCCGCCCGCCGGCTCGGCGAGGGCAAGCTCGACACCCGCCTGCGGGTGTCCGGCACCGACGAACTGGCCGACCTGTCACGGACGTTCAACAACGCGGCGGCGGCGCTGGAGAAGCGGGTCGCCGACATGGCCGGGCGCGACGAGGCGTCCCGCCGCTTCGTGGCCGACATGAGCCATGAACTCCGTACCCCCCTGACGGCGATCACCGCCGTGACAGAGGTGCTGGAGGAGGAGCTGGAAGCGGAGAGCGGGGGCTTCGACCCGATGATCGAGCCCGCCGTACGCCTGGTGGTCAGCGAGACCCGCCGACTGAACGACCTGGTGGAGAACCTCATGGAGGTGACCCGCTTCGACGCGGGCACCGCCCGCCTCGTCCTGGACGACGTGGACATCGCCGACCAGATCACGGCCTGCATCGACGCCCGCGCCTGGCTGGACGCGGTGGACCTGGACGCCGAGCGCGGCATCCACGCCCGCCTGGACCCCCGCCGCCTGGACGTCATACTCGCCAACCTGATCGGCAACGCGCTCAAGCACGGCGGTTCGCCGGTGCGCGTGTCGGTGCGCGTCGCCGACGACGAGATCGTCATCGCGGTGCGGGACCACGGCCCCGGCATCCCCGAGGAGGTCCTGCCGCACGTCTTCGACCGCTTCTACAAGGCGAGCGCCTCCCGCCCGCGCTCCGAGGGCAGCGGCCTGGGCCTGTCCATCGCGATGGAGAACGCCCACATCCACGGCGGCTCGATCACGGCCGCCAACTCGCCCGAAGGCGGTGCGGTGTTCACCCTGCGCCTCCCCCGCAACCTCTCCCCCGTCACGGAGGAGACCGAGAACGGCGACCAGCACGACACCCGCGACGGCGGCGAAGACGACACGAAGGGGGAATCGCAGTGAAGGTACGCCGTCTGCTGACCCTGCCCGTCCTCGCCGCGTCACTGGCCGCCCTGCTCACGGGCTGCGGAATCCGGGCCACGGAGGTGCCGACGGACTTCGGCGCGGCCCCCTCACGGGTGCCGTGTTCGCTCTCCGAACCGGACCTGTCGACGCAGTCCCCACGCGGGGTGCCGGTGCAGGTCTTCCTGCTGTGCCGTTCGTCGCTGGTGGCCGTGGACCGGTCGGTGCGCGTCCCGGACGGTACGCCGGACGCGCGGCGCCGCGTGATCGTGGCGCAGGGCCTGCTGGACGAGCTGGCCGAGACGCCGTCGCCGAGCGAGAAGGATGCTGGGTACGCGACGTACGTGCGCGGCGGCATGAGCGTGACCGGGCCGCGCCGCACGGACCCCGAGGACACGCTGCGGCTGAGCACCGCGCCGGATCGGCTCACGCGGTACGCGCTGGCCCAGATCGTGTGCACGTTCTCGGACTCGGCGGCGGCCGAGGGCGACGGCTCGGTGATCCTGGGCGGTCCGGGCCCCGAGCCCCCGCGGCGCTACGAGTGCACCGACGACGTCCGCGCCCGCCCGGCCGAAGTCCGCCCCCCGTCGAGTGAGGTGCCGACCGGCTGACGGCCGACCCGGCCAGAGGCCGGCGGCGGATGCGGAACCGATCGTGCACGGCGGCGCGTCTTGGGGGGCGTGCAGCGTCAAGGCTCCATAGGCGGCAGCGCCGCGTTCCGTATCCGGGTGGCAGGGAGTGTCCTCCTCGTCGCGCACCTCGCGTTCGTCGCCTGGCTCATGCTGCGACCGCTGAACGTCCCGTGGGTGATGCCCGCCAACCTGCGCCCGCTGGCAGGCGTCCGGGCCGACCTGGCGCTGGGCTGGCCGGAGGCGGCACGCCGCATCGGCGAGGGCCTGGCCCTGCTGGCTCCACTGGGTGTGCTGCTGCCGATGGCGCACGGCAGACTGACGGCCTCCCCCCTGGCCTCCCTGATCCGTACGGCGGCCGCGGGAGCCCTCGTCTCCCTGGCCATAGCCCTGCTCCAGACCGGCGTCCCCGGCCGAGTGGTGGACGTGGACTCCCTGCTCCTGAACACGGCAGGCGTCACGATGGCCCACCTGGCTTTCGTCCCGGCGGCCCGCTCACGACTCCGCCGCAGGAAGGGGCTCGAACGCCGCGCCCCCGCCCCTCAGCAGACCCCTCAGGGCCGCCCCCCGACGATTCCCAGGGTCGAAGTCACCCCATAGAGCGACGCAGGACGAGCAGGCGTTCCGTACCGTTGCAGACAGATGGGCAGCCGACCAGCAGACGGGCAGCCAACCAGCCCACACCAACCAACAGCCAGGGCCCACCAACATCAGCTGTCCCCACGCGTCGGCCGCGAAAGAGCCGTAGGGGCGCGCCGGTGTCGAGACGGTGGTCGCGCGGAGGCCCGAAGGGCTGAGCACGATCGCCGTCTCGACACCGGCTTCGGCGCCCCGTAGGCGAAAGAGCCAAAAAAAGAGGGAGCCCAGAAAAAAATGACCACCCTGTACCGCCCCACCCAAGGCCGCATGATCGGCGGAGTATGCGCAGGCCTGGCAAGGCGCTTCGACATGTCCCCCACCACCATGCGCGTGATCTTCCTGCTCTCCTGCCTCCTGCCGGGCCCTCAGTTTCTTATCTACATAGCCCTGTGGATCGTGCTCCCGTCGGAGGACAAGGCAAAAGCGGCCTGGTAGCAAAAACCGTTGGAACGCATCCCTGGACGAGAGGATGCGCCCCAACGGCGGTGGAGAAGAAGACGAAGGGAATGCGGGAGAACGCGTCCCGACAGCGCGTGTTCCGAACCCGCCAAGCTCCCTCAGCCCAGCGGAATCCCGTTCACCGGCACGCCATGAGTGGGCAGCCCCTTCAGCGGCAGTCCGCCCAGCAGCCCGGCCGCCGGTGCGGTGGGCCCGTTGGAGAGCAGCTGCCGGGCGGCCGGCTGGACGGCGATCAGCCCGGACCCGACGGCGGACTGCCCCTGGGTGAGTGCCTGGCCGGCGCCCGGCAGCGCCTGGGCGACGTTCTCCGCCGGGAGCGTGTGAGTGACGGTGTCCAGCGCCTGGGAGGCCTCGGGGGCGACCGAGGCGATCGGAGCCGCGCTCGCGGCACCCGCGCCGACGGCGGCGAAGGCGGCACCGAGGGCGGCGACGCCGAGGGTCTTGGCAGCAGACTGCTTCATCGTGAATGCGTCCTTGAATGCGATGACGGAGAGCAGAGATCAAGGGATCAAGCGGAGATCATTCGGGATCCCTGAGCGGTCCTCGACCGTAAACGCGTCAAAGCGCACACCGCAAACACCGAAATGCGAACGGCTCGTGAAACCCGTCCGCATTTCGCACACCCACTCCCCGGCGACTCAACGCCCCGTTTCGACAGAACCGCTGGTGGAAGCGGTCTGCCGGAACAGCCATTCGGATTTCAGTTCGGCGTATCCGGGCTTGATGACGTCATTGATCATGGCCAGTCGTTCATCGAAAGGAATGAACGCTGATTTCATCGCATTGACGGAGAACCATTGCAGGTCGTCGAGCGTATAACCGAACGCGTCGACGAGATGCTCGAATTCACGGCTCATGCTCGTGTGCGACATCAGCCGATTGTCCGTGTTGACGGTCGCCCGGAAGTGCAGCCGCCGCAGCAGCCCGATCGGATGCTCGGCGTACGACGCGACCGCCCCGGTCTGGAGGTTGGAGCTCGGGCACAGTTCGAGCGGGATGCGCTTGTCCCGTACGTACGAGGCGAGCCGCCCGAGCTTCACCGAGCCGTCCGCCGCCACCTGGATGTCGTCGATGATGCGCACCCCGTGCCCGAGCCGGTCCGCACCGCACCACTGAAGCGCCTGCCAGATCGACGGCAGCCCGAAGGCCTCGCCGGCGTGAATGGTGAAGTGGTTGTTCTCCCGCTTGAGGTACTCGAAGGCGTCGAGATGCCGGGTGGGCGGGTACCCCGCCTCCGCCCCGGCGATGTCGAAGCCCACGACCCCCAAGTCCCGGTACCGGTTGGCGAGTTCGGCGATCTCCAGGGCGCGGGCCGCGTGCCGCATGGCGGTGAGCAGGGCGCCCACGCGGATGCGGTGGCCGTTGTTCCGGGCGAGCGCCTCCCCCTGCCGGAAGCCCTCGTTGACGGCCTCGACGACCTCCTCGAGGCTGAGGCCGCCCTCCAGGTGCTGCTCGGGCGCGTACCGCACCTCGGCGTAGACGACGCCGTCCTCGGCGAGGTCCTCGGCGCACTCGCGGGCGACGCGGATCAGTGCGTCGCGGGTCTGCATGACGCCGACGGTGTGCGAGAAGGTCTCCAGATACCGCTCCAGGGAGCCGGAGTCGGCGGCCTCGCGGAACCAGACGCCGAGCTTGTCGGGGTCGGTCTCGGGAAGCTCGGTGTAGCCCACCTCCCGGGCGAGTTCCACGACGGTCCCGGGGCGCAGCCCGCCGTCGAGATGGTCGTGCAGCAGGACCTTGGGCGCCCGGCGGATCTGCTCCGCCGTCGGCACGGCCCCGGTCGTCACGGTCTGGCTCGTCTGACTGGTCTGGCTCGTCATTTCCGCACTGTAGCGCCACGCGCGTAGACCGCCTGCGGTACGAATCCGCCGATACGTAACGGTGACCGCGCGGGAGGGTGGCGTACACCCGTACTTCTGACACTGTTCTGTCATGGCACAGCAAGCGACGCCGACGCGAACGGCCAGGCTGGGAAGGGCAGTCGGTCAGGAACCGACGGCCGTGAGCGGGGTGGTGCTGCTGCTCCCCGGGGCCGAGGAGGTCTCCGCCCGCAGACCGTCGCCCGTATGGGCGACCGCCTCCGTGCGCGCGCTGGGCCGGACGCTCGCGCGGGCCGGACGCGGCGAGGGACTGGCCACGCACGCGGTCCACTACCGCTATCGCGGCTGGAACGGCGGCGAGGCACATCCCGCGTGCGACGCGTCCTGGGCGGCGGACGAGGTCGTACGGCGCTACGGGGACGTCCCCGTCTGCCTGGTCGGCGTGGGGATGGGCGGGCGCGCCGCACTGCGGTCGGCCGGCCACGAGGCGGTCAACTCCGTGGTGGCCGTGGCCCCTTGGCTGCCCGAGGAAGACGCAGCGGAGGATCCCGAGCCGGTCAGGCAGCTCGCGGGGCGCCGGGTCCTGATCGTGCACGGCACGAACGACGAGCGAGCCGATCCGCAGCTGTCGTTCCGGCTGGCGGCCCGGGCGAAGAAGGCGAACCGGGACGTGTGCCGGTTCGAGGTGCACTCCGACGGCCACGGGCTGCATCAGCACCGGGACGAAGTGCTCGCGCTCGCCGCGGACTTCGTCCAGGGAGCGCTGTTCGGACACGCGCTGGCGCGGCCCCTGGAGGATGCGCTGGCCGCACCGCCGCCGATAGGGCTGCGGATGCCGCTGGCCGCGGGCTTCGGCCGCTCACGACACGGGAGTTGACGTCAGGCGGCACGGAAGCCAAGGGCCGGCTCCGCGCACATCGGAGTTCAGGCGAGCAGGTTCCCCCTCTTGGACAGCAGGAACTTCTTGAAGGCGGCCACCGGAGGTGTGTCCGGGTGGCCGTCCAGCCAGGCCACGCCGACCTCCCGTACCGCCCGCGGAGCCGTGACGGTCAGTTCCACGACTCCCGGGCGGGGCCAGACCGGTGGCGGCAGCAGGGCGACGCCGAGGCCCGCCGCGACCAGGCCCCGCAGGGTCTCCGTCTCCTCTCCCTCGAAGGCGACCCGCGGCCGGAACCCCGCCTCCTGGCAGAGGTCGTCCGTGATGCGGCGCAGGCCGTAGCCGGGTTCCAGGGTCACGAAGACCTCGTCGGCGGCCTCCGCGAGGCGGATGCGGCGCCGGCCGGCGAGCCGGTGGTCGGCGGGGACGACGAGGCGCAGCTTCTGCTCGTCCAGGCGGCGGGCCACCAGGTCGGGGGCGTCCGGCACGGGTGAGGTCAGACAGAGGTCCAGTTCGCCGGCGCGCAGCCGCTCCAGCATGGCCTCGCCGTAGTTCTGGACGAGGCTGAAGCGGACGCGCGGATGGTCGGCGCGGAAGGCCTGGATGAGTCCGGGTACCGTCTCCGCGCCCATGGTGTGCAGAAAGCCGAACGCGACCTTGCCGGTGGCCGGGTCGGCGTCCGCGCGGACCTCGTCGGCGGCTCGCTCGATCTCGGCGAGGGCGCGCTCGACGGAGGCGAGGAAGGTGCGCCCGGCGGGGGTGAGGGAGACGGTGCGGCCGCGGCGGGCGAAGAGGTCGACGCCGAGGTCCTTCTCCAGGCGGACCATGGCCCGGGACAGCGTCGACTGCGGGACCTGGAGTTCGTGGGCGGCGCGGGTGACGTGTTCGGTGCGGGCGACGCCGGCGAAGTGGGCGAGGCGGGGCGCGAGGAGGGTGACGATCTCGTCGCCATCTCGGGTCCGCTGCATTTCTTTTGTGTCACCGGATCGTGACACTCGATCTTGTGACCTGTGCTGATGCGCCATGGGAACGATTATGACGTTTCCATGCATTGGACGCATGAGTGCAGGCTGTTTAGCTTCTAAGCATGCCTGCCAGTACCGGGGCGCTCACGACCGTGGGCGCCGACTCAGCCGTCCCCAGCACTTCTTCCGCCGCTCCCACCGGCGTCACCTCCGCCGACACCACCGGCGCCGCCGACTCCCGTATGCGCCCGGGCGGCCCCGGCTACCGCCGGATGAGCTTCGCCCTCTTCCTCGCCGGTGTCGCGACGTTCGCCCTCCTCTACTCCACGCAGGCCCTGCTGCCGCTGATCTCCGGCGAGTTCGGGGTGGCCGCGAGTGAGGCGAGCTGGACGGTGGCGGCCGCGACGGGCGGTCTGGCGCTGTTCGTCCTGCCGATGAGCGCGCTGTCGGAGCGCTTCGGCCGCCGTACGGTGATGACGGCCTCGCTGGCGGTCGCGGTGTCGGTCGGCCTGCTGGTCCCCTTCGCCCCGTCGATCGGCGTGCTGGTGGTGCTGCGGGCGGTGCAGGGCGCGGCGCTGGCCGGGCTTCCGGCGTCGGCGACGGCGTATCTGGCCGAGGAGGTCAGGCCGCGGGCACTGGTGACGGCGATCGGTCTGTTCGTCGCGGGCAACAGCGTCGGCGGGATGAGCGGCCGGGTCATCACCGGCTGGGTCGCGCAGGAGTGGGGCTGGCGGGTCGCGGTCGGAGTGGTCGGCGCGATCGCGGTGGCGTGCGCGGCGGCGTTCCGGCTGCTGCTGCCGGCGCCGAGGCACTTCAGGCCGGGCTCGCTGCGCCCGCGCGTCCTGGCCCGCACGGTGCAGGACCACCTCGCGAACCCCCTGCTGCGGCGCCTGTACGCGATCGGCGCCCTGTTCATGACGGTGTTCGGCGGCGTCTACACGGTCATCGGCTACCGCCTGACGGCCGCGCCCTTCTCGCTCCCGCAGGGCATCGTCGGCTCCATCTTCCTGGTGTACCTGGTCGGTACGGTGTCGGCGTCGACGGCGGGCCGGCTGGTCGGCCGGCTCGGACGCCGCGGCGCGCTGTACCTGGCCGGCGGTACGACGGCGACGGGCCTGCTGCTCTCCCTGGCCGACTCCCTCCCACTGGTCCTGCTGGGCCTGGTGCTGATCACGGCGGGCTTCTTCGCGGGCCACGCGGTGGCGTCCTCGGCGGTCAGCAAGACGGCGACGAGCGGGCGCGCCCAGGCGTCGGCGCTGTACCAGTCGGCGTACTACATCGGCTCCAGCGTGGGCAGCACGGTGGGCGCGATGGCCTTCCACGCGGGCGGCTGGGCCGGCACGGTCGGGGTCGGCGTGCTCGCGGTCCTCGGCGTCGTGACGATCACGGTGCTCGGCTCGCGCGCGGCCCGGGTGGCGGCGCGACGGGACCTGGTCGCCGCGGCCTGATCCCTCGTCCATCGCCGAGGCCGTCACGCCCATCGCCCTGCGCGGGCCCGTGAAGCAACGGGCCCGCGCAGGGCTTTTGTTGACTTCGGGGCCGCTGTCAGTGCGCTGCGGTACCTTCCGGAGTGCTGGGGCGCGACGCAGCGCGACGGAACGGCCACAGGGGTGGGTGGACCATGGGCAACGGCACGGCGACGACGGACCTCGACGTCGTACTGGAGAAGCACCGGACCGAACTGACCGGCTACTGCTACCGCATGCTCGGCTCGTCCTCCGAGGCCGAGGACGCGGTGCAGGACACCCTGGTCCGTGCCTGGCGGGGCTACGCAACCTTCCAGGGCCGTTCCAGTCTCCGCTCCTGGCTGTACCGGATCGCGACGAACGTCTGCCTGGACATGCTGTCCGCGGGCAACAAGCGGGCGCGGCCGGTGGACCTCTCGGAGTCCACTCCCCTGGCCCGGTACGCCCTTTCCCCGCGCCCGGACAATACGTGGCTGGAGCCGATGCCGGACTCCCGTGTGCTCCCGGCGCTCGGCGACCCGGCGGAGGCGGCGGTCGCGAAGGAGTCGGTCCGGCTCGCGTTCATGGCCGCCCTGCAGCACCTCCCGCCGAAGCAGCGGGCGGTGCTGATCCTGCGGGACGTGCTGGCCTGGAGGGCGAGCGAGGTCGCCGAGCTGCTGGGCACCACGGTTACGTCGGTCAACAGCGCCCTGCAGCGGGCGCGGGCGACGCTCGCCCAGAGCGATGGCGACAGGGCCGCGCGGGCGGCGGTCTCCGACCCTCTGGACGACGAGCAGCAGAAGCTGCTGGAGCGCTATGTGGCGGCGTTCGAGGGGTACGACATGGCGGCGCTGACGGCATTGCTGCACGAGGACGCCGTCATGACGATGCCGCCGTTCGAGATGTGGCTGACCGGTCACGCCGACATCGCGGGCTTCATGCTGTCGATCGGTCACGAATGCGAGGGCTCCCGCCTGCTGCCGGTCGAGGTGAACGGCCTGCCGGGCTTCGCCCACTACAAGCCGGACCCGGAGAAGGGCGGCCTCTCGCCCTGGTCGATCCAGGCCCTGGAGATCTCAGAGGGACGTCTGACCGGGTTCCACTTCTTCCTGGACGCGCAGCGTCTGTTCCCGCTGTTCGGCCTGCCCCTCCGTCTCGAAGCGTAGGCCGACGAGATCGAGGAGGGCGACCAGTCCCGGGTCCGGTCCCCGGAGCCGGATCCGCCCGCCGGCCCGCCGCGCGGCCAGCTCCAGCCGCGCGAGCAGGTCGACGAAGCCGAGCCGGGGCACCCGCACGGCGCGCACGTCACACACGACCACCGCGGCATCGGCCCCCTCCACCAACGCCCGCACGTCGTCACACAGCCCCGCCACCTCGTCCCGGGTGACGGGGCCGCCGGTCAGCACGAGTGCGGCGGGTGCCATGTCGTCCATGTGCTGTAGACCGGGCGAGCAGGGTCGACTCATCGGTGCCCGGAGGGGGCGGGCAAGCTGCCCGAGGTGTCAGGCGATGCGCCCCAGCACCACCGGCGTCGCCGTGAAGCCGGTACCGGCCGGCGCGATGTCGTACGAGCCCTCGACCGCCTCCAGCGCGTACGCGAAGCGCTCGGGGGTGTCGGTGTGCAGGGTGAGCAGCGGCTGGCCCGCGGTCACCGTGTCGCCCGGCTTGGCGTGGAGCTCCACGCCCGCCGCCGCCTGCACCGGGTCCTCCTTGCGGGCGCGGCCGGCGCCCAGGCGCCAGGCGGCGATGCCGATGTCGTAGGCGTCCAGGCGGGTCAGGACGCCGGACGAGGAGGCCGTCACCACGTGCTGCTCCTTCGACGTGGGCAGCGGGGCGTCCGGGTCGCCGCCCTGGGCCGCGATCATGCGACGCCAGACGTCCATGGCCGAGCCGTCGGCCAGGGCCTTCGCCGGGTCGACGTCCTTGATGCCGGCCGCGTCGAGCATCTCGCGGGCCAGGGCCAACGTCAGTTCCACCACGTCCGCCGGGCCGCCGCCCGCCAGGACCTCCAGGGACTCACGGACCTCCAGCGCGTTGCCCGCCGTCAGGCCGAGCGGGGTCGACATGTCGGTGAGCAGCGCGACCGTCTTGACGCCGTGGTCCGTGCCGAGGCCGACCATGGTGGAGGCCAGCTCGCGGGCGTCCTCCAGGGTCTTCATGAAGGCGCCCGTGCCCACCTTGACGTCCAGGACCAGGGAGCCGGTGCCCTCGGCGATCTTCTTGGACATGATCGAGGAGGCGATCAGGGGGATCGCCTCCACCGTGCCCGTCACGTCGCGCAGGGCGTACAGCTTCTTGTCGGCCGGGGCGAGGCCGTCGCCGGCCGCGCAGATCACGGCGCCGACCGTGTCGAGGACGTTCAGCATCTCCTCGTTGGACAGCAGGGCGCGCCAGCCGGGGATGGACTCCAGCTTGTCGAGGGTGCCGCCGGTGTGGCCGAGGCCGCGGCCCGACAGCTGCGGCACGGCGGCGCCGCACGCCGCCACCAGGGGCGCGAGCGGGAGCGTGATCTTGTCGCCGACGCCGCCCGTCGAGTGCTTGTCGGCCGTCGGGCGGGACAGCGCCGAGAAGTCCATGCGCTCGCCCGACTCGATCATCGCGGCGGTCCAGCGGGCGATCTCGCGGCGGTTCATGCCGTTGAGCAGGATGGCCATCGCGAGCGCGGACATCTGCTCGTCGGCGACCTCGCCGCGCGTGTACGCGTCGATGACCCAGTCGATCTGCTCGTCGCCGAGCTCGCCGCGGTCACGCTTGGTGCGGATGACGGAGATGGCGTCCATGGCCATGTCTGGCGTTCCTTCCGGGGGTTGAGAAAACCGGGGCCCCTCCGACCGGCTCGGGTGAGCTGTTCGGAGGGGCCGCGGGGAGTTACTTGGTGAGATGGTCCGGGCCGAAGGCCTGGGGGAGCATCTCCGACAGGGGCATGATGCCCGCCGGGGTGTCGAGGAGCAGGTCAGGCCCGCCGAACTCGTACAGCAGCTGGCGGCATCGGCCGCACGGCACGAGCAGGGCGCCCGTGCCGTCCACACAGGTGAAGTGCGTGAGCCGGCCGCCTCCGGTGCGCTGCAGCTCGGACACCAGCCCGCACTCGGCGCACAGGCCGAGGCCGTAACTGGCGTTCTCGACGTTACAGCCGGAGACCGTGCGCCCGTCCTCGACCAGGGCCGCGGCACCGACCGGGTAGCCCGAGTATGGGGCGTACGCGTGGGACATGGCGTCCCGTGCCGAGGCGCGCAGCGCCTCCCAGTCGAACGCGGCGGCCGGGTCGGTCACTTGCCCTGTCCCTTCCGGTACGGCAGGCCGTCCGCCTTCGGCATCCGCAGCGACTGCGCGGACAGCGACAGGACGAGCAGGGTGACGAGGTACGGGGTCGCGGTGACGAGCTGGCGCGGGACGTCGTCCGTGCTGACGTACCAGAGGAACATCCCGGCCGAGATCACGGCGGTGATCAGGGCGGGGACGTACTTCTTCTTCCAGACGAGGTACGCCGCGCCGAACACCAGCAGGATCGCGAGCAGCAGGATCAGCGCGTGGACGTTCACCGTGCCGCCGCGCAGGTTGAGGCTGTCGGTGTAGCCGAACAGGCCCGCGCCGAGCGCCAGTCCGCCCGGCATCCAGTTGCCGAAGATCATCGCGGCGAGGCCGATGTAACCGCGGCCGGCGGTCTGGCCGTCGAGGTACACGTTCGACGCGACGAGCGACAGGAAGGCGCCGCCGAGGCCGGCGAAAGCGCCCGAGATGATCACCGCGATGTACTTGTACTTGTAGACGTTGACGCCGAGGGACTCGGCGGCCACCGGGTTCTCACCGCAGGAGCGCAGGCGCAGGCCGAAGGACGTGCGCCACAGCACCCACCAGCTGAACGGGACGAGCGCGACCGCGATGACGGTGAGCGGCGACAGGTCGGTGACCAGACCGCCGACCAGGCCGGCGATGTCCGAGACCACGAACCAGTGCTTCTGGTTGAGGGTGTCCAGCCAGCCCGACAGCGCGGGGATGTCGAAGCTGCCCAGCGAGTCGACCGGCGGGGACTGCTTGGAGGAGCCCTGCGGGGCGTCGGCGAAGGTGAACTTCGACAGGTAGCGGGTCGTGCCGAGCGCCAGGATGTTCAGGGCCACACCGGAGACGATGTGGTTGACGTTGAAGGTCACGGTGGCGATGGCGTGCAGCAGGGCGCCGAGGGCGCCTCCGATGATGCCGAACGCGACACCGACCCACGGGCCCCACTGGTAGCCGGCCCAGGCGCCGAACCAGGTGCCGAGGATCATCATGCCCTCGAGGCCGATGTTGACGATGCCGGAGCGCTCGGACCACAGGCCGCCGAGGCCCGCGAGGCCGATCGGCACCGCGAGGCGCAGCGCCGTGGACATCTGGCCGGTCGAGGTGATGCCGTCGGCGCCGGTGATGAGGCGGACGGCCGAGGTGAGCACCAGCACGCCCGCGATGATCAGCAGGAGCACCGGGAGCGACATGCGGCGGCTGCCCTTGCCGGGCGCGGGCGCCTTCGGCTTCGCGACGGTCGCGGTGGTCATCGGGCCGCCACCTCCTTCTTGGTGTTCGTGGCGCCGGCGGCGATGGCGGCTGCGGCCAACTCGGCGCCGACCCGGCGCTGCTGGCGGCGCAGACCCCACTGACGTACGGCCGCGTACGAGATGACGACGGAGAAGACGATCAGGCCCTGCATGATCGTGGCGATCTCCTTGTCGTACGCCACCGGGGTCGCGTAGTCGAGGGCGGGCGAGGCCTTGTCGAGGAACGCCCACAGCAGGGAGGCGACGGCGATGCCGCCAGGGTTGTTGCGGCCGAGCAGGGCGATGCCGATGGCGGTGAAGCCGAGGCCGGACGGGAAGCTCAGGCTGTAGGTGTGGGTGTCGCCGAGCAGCAGCGGCAGGCCGGACAGGCCCGCGACCGCGCCGGAGATCAGCATGGCGGTGAGCACCATGCGCTTGGCGTTGACGCCGGAGGCCGCGGCGGCGGTCTCGGAGGCGCCGGTGGCGCGCAGGTCGAAGCCGAAGCGGGTGCGGTTGAGGACCACCCAGTAGGCGACGCCGAGCAGGATGGCGAGGAAGACCAGGCCGTAGATCTCGCCGACCTCGGGGCCGAGGTCGATGCCCGGGACCCAGCCGGACTTGGCCATCGTGCCGGTCGTCATGTTGTTGCCGACCTGCACGCCCCAGACGTCGGCGAGGGTGACGTAGCCGATGACGCTGGTGGCGATCGCGTTGAGCATGATCGTCGCAACGACCTCGCTGACGCCTCGGGTGACCTTCAGGACGCCCGCGATGCCGGCCCAGAAGGCGCCGGTGGCCATGGCGACCAGCAGCAGCACCGGGATCTGCAGGAAGCCCGGCAGCGCGAGGTGCGCGCCGACGACGGCGGTCATCACCGCGGCGAGGCGGTACTGGCCGTCGACGCCGATGTTGAACAGGTTCATCCGGAAGCCGAGCGCGACCGCGAGGGCGGCGATGTAGTACATCGACGCCTGGTTGATGATCAGAACCTGGATGTCCGAGAACGGCAGCTGCTGAAGCATCAGCTGGTACGGCTCGATCGGGTTCTTGCCCGAGGCGAGCAGCACGACCGAGGTCAGCGCGATCGCCAGGACGAGCGCGATGACCGGGCCGGCCACGGCGAGGAGCAGGCGCTCCTTGTCGAACTTCTTCATCGGGCCTCGTCCTCCGGGCCGGCGTCTTCGTCGGTGGTCTCGGTGTGCTCGAGGTGGCCGGACGCGGCACCGGTCATGGCGGTGCCCAGCTCCTCGGGGGTGATCGTGGCAGGGTCGGCGTCCGCGACCAGCTTGCCGTCGTAGATCACGCGCAGGGTGTCGGACAGGCCGATCAGCTCGTCCAGGTCGGCGGATATCAGCAGCACGGCCAGGCCCTCGCGGCGGGCCTCGCGGATGCGGTCCCAGATCTGCGCCTGCGCGCCGACGTCCACACCGCGGGTGGGGTGGGCGGCGATCAGGAACTTGGGGTCGTGGCTCATCTCGCGGCCGACGATCAGCTTCTGCTGGTTGCCGCCGGAGAGGGAGGCCGCGGTGACGTCGATGCCGGGCGTGCGGACGTCGTACTGCTCGACGATGCGCCGGGTGTCGGCCTGGGCGCCCTTGGGGTCGAGCCAGAAGCCCTTGGCGTTGGGCTTCTCGGTGACGTGGCCGAGGATGCGGTTCTCCCAGAGCGGGGACTCGAGGAGGAGGCCCTGGCGGTGGCGGTCCTCGGGGATGTAACCGACGCCCTGCTCGCGGCGCTTGCGGGTGGGCCAGGGGGTGATGTCCTCGCCGAGGAACTCGATGCTGCCGGAGTCGGCGTGCTTGACGCCGATCAACGCGTCGATGAGCTCGGTCTGGCCGTTGCCCTCGACGCCCGCGATGCCCATGACCTCGCCGGCGTGGATGGTGAAGGTGACGTCGTCGAGGACGCGCTTGGCGTCGCCGGCGCCCGCGAACTCGGTGAGGCCGCCGGCCGAGGGCTCGTCGAAGTCGCCGAGGGAGGCGCCGCCGCTCGCGTGGACGGTGAGGTTCCGGACCGTGATGACGGGCTGGTCGGTGACCGTCGACTCGGCGGTCTCCGGAGTGGGCAGCTCGCTGCCGACCATCAGCTCGGCGAGCTGACGGGGCGTCGTCTCGGCGGGGACGGCCGTGCCGACCGTCGTGCCGCGGCGGATGACGGTGATGTCGTCGGCCACGGACAGCACCTCGCCCAGCTTGTGCGAGATGAAGATGACGGACAGGCCCTCGGACTTGAGCTCGCGCAGGTTGTCGAAGAGCGCGTCGACCTCCTGCGGCACGAGGACGGCGGTCGGCTCGTCGAGGATCAGCGTCTTCGCGCCCCGGTAGAGGACCTTGAGGATCTCGACGCGCTGCCGGTCGGCGACGCCGAGGCTCTCCACGAGCACGTCCGGGCGCACGCCCAGGCCGTACCGGTCGGAGATCTCCTTGATCTTCTTGCGGGCGCCGCGGCCGATGCCGTACAGCTTCTCGCTGCCGAGGACCACGTTCTCGAGGACGGTCAGGTTGTCCGCCAGCATGAAGTGCTGGTGGACCATGCCGATGCCGCGGACGATGGCGTCGGCGGGGCTGTGGAAGCTCACGTGCTCGCCGTCGATCGCGATGGTGCCCTCGTCCGGCTTCTGCATGCCGTAGAGGATCTTCATCAGGGTCGACTTGCCGGCGCCGTTCTCGCCGACGAGGGCGTGCACGGTGCCCTTGCGGACGGTCAGATGGATGTCGTGGTTGGCGACGACACCGGGGAATCGTTTGGTGATACCCGCGAGCTCCACCGCGACGGTCGACGGAGCTGTGAGCGGAGGGCTGCTGGACGCGTCGATGGCGCACTCTCCTTGGGAAAGGGGCCACTCTATGCGCGTAGCGCCCCTGCTTCGAATAGTGCCCGGAACGGATCGCGCTCGATCCGGCCCGAGCATTCTGCCGCGCGAACGGGGTGCGGGTCGGTCATCCTTCCCACACCCCATTCCGTGGCCGTAACGCTGCCATTACGGCGCACTTTTGGCCATGCCCCGAACAAGGCCTTGAACCGTGAACTCGCGGTCGGCGAGGCCTGGTTCAGGAGGTCTTCACCTTGATGCTGCCGTTCTTGATGCCGTCCGCGGCCTTCTTGACCGCGGCCTGGAGGGCGGCGTCGCCCTTGAAGGCCGGGTTGGCGTCGGAGAGGCCGACACCGCCGTTGGCCAGGGCGCCGCGGATCTCGCCGGTGAGCGGCTTCTTGTCCTTGACGACGGACTTGGTCAGGTCGTACACCGCGCCCTCGACGTTCTTCAGGGCCGAGGTGAGGATGTACTTCTTGTACTTGGCCAGCGCGGCCTGCTTGTACTGGTCGGAGTCGCAGCCGATGGCCCACACCTTGTGGTCGGAGGCGGCCTTGATGACGCCCTGGCCGGAGAGGCCGGCGGCGTGGTAGATGACGTCCGCGCCGGCGTCGATCTGGCCGTTCGCGGCGCTCTCGCCCTTGTCGGGGCTGGCGAAGCCGCCCTCCTGGGCCGTCTCGGTCAGGTACTGCTTCTCGATCTTGATCTTCGGGTTGACCGACTTGGCGCCCTGGACGTAGCCCGCCTCGAACTTGTGGATCAGCGGGATGTCGACGCCGCCGATGAAACCGATGTGGTTCTTCTTCGTGGCCTCGGCCGCGGCGACGCCCGCCAGGTAGGAGGACTGCTCCTCGTGGAAGACCATGTCGGCGACGTTCTTCGCCTTGATGGTCTCGTCGTCGACGATGCCGAAGGTGACCTTCGGGTACTTGGCGGCGACTTCCTTCACGGCGGGGGCGTAGGAGTAGCCGACGCCGATGATCGGGTTGTACCCGGCCTTGGCGAGGGTCTCCAGGCGCTGGGTCTTGTCGGCGTCGGTCTCGCCGTCCTGCGGCTCGACGTCATTGCCGCCGATCTTGAAGTCCTTCTCGGCCTTCTGGAAACCGGCGTAGGCCGCGTCGTTGAAGGACTGGTCGCCCTTGCCGCCGACGTCGTAGGCCAGGCCGACACCCTTGGACTTGCCACCGCCCGCGGCCGACGTGGACGAAGTACCGCAGGCGGAAACGGTGACGGCGAGGGCTGCAGTTGCAACGCCTGCAACCGCGAGGCGGGACACCCGGCGCATGGAACGTGACTCCTTTGTGCAAGCGCCATGACAGGCGCTGGTTCCGCGGCAGCGTAACGCGCGTAGACGGGACGGAAAACCCTTTCTGTCCGGTCCGTTACCGAGCTGTGGCGACTATCACTGCCGGGGTTACGGACAGCACTGCGCCCCTTGCAGTAGGCAAGGGGCGCAGTACCTCTCGCGAAGGCCAGGTCACCGGCCCGCGCACTCAGGTCATTTGGTGTTGACGGTGATCTTGCCGTCGATGATGTCCTGCTTGGCCTTGTCGACCGCGTCGACGACGTTCTTCATCGACTGGTACTTCGGGTTGGAGTCGGCGAAGCCCACTCCGCCGGACTTGAGGTCGCCGCGCACCTCGCCGCTGAGCGGCTTGCCGTCCTTGACGACGGACTTGGTCAGGTTGTACACCGCGCCGCCGACGTTCTTCAGGGCCGAACCGAGGATGTAGTCCTTGTACTTGGCCAGCGCCGACTGCTGGTACTGGTCCGAGTCGACGCCGATGGCCCACACCTTGTGCTCGGCGGCGGTCTGGATCACGCCCTGGCCGGAGAGGCCGGCGGCGTGGTAGATGACGTCCGCGCCGGCATCGATCTGCCCGTTGGCCGCGTCCTTGCCCTTGTCGGGGCTGGCGAAGCCGCCCTCCTGCGGGGTCTGGGTCAGGTACTGCGACTCGATCTTGATCTTCGGGTTCACGGACTTGGCGCCCTGGTCGAACCCGGCCTCGAACTTGTGGATCAGCGGGATGTCGACGCCGCCGATGAAACCGATGTGGTTCTTCTTCGTGGCCTTGGCCGCGGCCACACCGGCGAGGTACGAGGCCTGCTCCTCGTGGAAGACCATGTCGGCGACGTTCTTCGCCTTGATGGTGTCGTCGTCGATGATGCCGAAGGTGACCTTCGGGTACTTGGCGGCGACCTCCTTCACGGCGGGGGCGTAGGCGAAGCCGACGCCGATGACCGGGTTGTACCCGGCCTTGGCCAGGGTCTCCAGGCGCTGGATCTTGTCGGCGTTCGACTCGCCGTCCTGCGGCTCGACGTCGTTGCCGCCGATCTTGAAGTCCTTCTCGGCCTTCTGGAAACCGGCGTAGGCGGCGTCGTTGAAGGACTGGTCGCCCTTGCCGCCGATGTCGTACGCGAGCCCGATGCCCTTGCCCGAGTACTTGCCGTCCTTGGACCCGCCCACGGACTCACTGCTGGACTTGCCGCAACCGGCGGCGGCGAGCGCGACGACCGCGACGGTCACCGCAGCTTGGGAGAACCTCGTCCTCCGAGAGTTCAGACGCACAGCAGTACCCCTTCGTCCCCACGGCACCGTCACCGGCCCGCTTCCCCAATGTGCCGCCTCTGGTGGCGATTTCGGCGCACAGTAACGCGCGTAGAAGGGGAGGGGAACGGGATGTTCCCTGCCTGTTATCGATTCGTGCCGCCTCCGGAGCACAACCGCGTCCGCGGGTTCGAGGGGGGAGCCGGAAGGGCGACGCGGGTCGCTCAGGAGGACGGGCAGGATTCCGGCCGCCCCGGACCCTGCCCCGGACCCGGTCTACTCCGCGACGTCGAGCAGAGCGGCGGCCGTGAAGAGTTCCACCCCCACCGCGATGGCCTGCTCGTCGACGTCGAAGTCGCCCTGGTGGAGGTCCCGTACGGCGCGCTCGCCCGGCTTGCGCACGCCCAGGCGGGCCATGGCGCCCGGGACGTGTTCGAGGTACCAGGAGAAGTCCTCGCCGCCCAGGCTCTGCTCGGTGCCCTCGACCGCGTCCACGCCCCGGCGCGCGACCATGGACCGGCGCAGCAGCTCGGTCGTCACGGGGTCGTTGACGACGGGGGGCACGCCCCGGACGTAGTTGATCTCGGACTTGGCCCGGTGCACGGTCGCGACCTCGTCGATCGCCGCGTGCACCACGTCGGGCGCCTGCCGCCAGGTCTCCAGGTCCAGGCACCGTACGGTCCCGGAGAGCTCCGCGTGCTGCGGGATCACGTTCGCCACGTGCCCCGCCTCGATCCGTCCCCACGTCACCGCGAGCCCGCTGCGGCTGTCCACCCGCCGGGCGACGAGCGCGGGCACGTCGGTGACGACGCGGGCGGCGGCGGTCACGAGGTCCGTCGTCAGATGCGGACGGGCGGTGTGCCCGCCCGGTCCGTCCAGCGCCACCTCCAACCGGTCGCACGCGCTGGTGACGGCCCCCGCGCGCAGGCCGACCCGCCCGGCGTCCACCCGCGGGTCGCAGTGCACGGCGATGATCCGCCCCACGCCGTCGAGCACCCCGCACTCGACGCAGTCGGTGGCGCCCCCGGGCAGCACCTCCTCGGCGGGCTGGAAGATCAGCCGCACCGGCCGCGGCAGCAGCCCCTGCCGGTCCAGCTCGGCGAGCACGAGCCCGGCGCCCAGCACCACGGCCGTGTGCACGTCGTGCCCGCAGGCGTGGGCCCGGTCCGGCACCGTCGAGCGGTACGGGCACTCGGTCTTCGCGTCCGGGATGGGCAGGCCGTCGATGTCGGCCCGCAGGGCGAGCAGCGGTACCGCGGGGGCCTGCCCCTCCGGTACACCGATGTCGCAGACGAGCCCGGTTCCGATGGCGAGGACGCGGGGCTTCAGCCCGGCCCTCTCCAGCCGCGCCTTGAGCGCGGCGGTCGTACGGAACTCCTGGTTGCCGAGCTCGGGATGCATGTGCAAGTCCCGCCGGAACGCCACGAGTTCGGCGTACTGCGCTTCACTCAGCGTGCCGGGGAGCGCGGCATCCCCGGGCTGATCGGCCTCGGACTCTCGGGACGTCAATTGGTTCACCCTCTGAAGGGTAGGACGCCGAGGCGGTCAACTGACCCTCGATCAACAAAAGTTCAGCCCGTTAGGGGAAGAAAATCTGACCGCCGGACGCATAGCTGCCGAGCGAGATGGGTAAACTCGCCCGACTTGCGGGCAAGCCGATCACGAGATCCACGGAGCGTGACCACCGTCGCGCCCCGGCACCCGTCCCACATCCACACATGACCACTTCGCTGTCTCCACGGATACCACGCCGCGCCCGGCCCCGCCTGTCGTGTCCACGGAGCGGAACCGGTCCGAAAACCGGCCGCCGAACCGGCCGTCCGGGTGACGGATCCCGGTAACGTGCGCCGGCGTGACCGACTCCCGAACCGCCTCCGCCCCGGCCGACGGCTTCCTCCGGACCACCCGCACGTCGTACGACGCCTTCGCCAAGGAGTACACGGCCCGCCATCCGGACGGCCTGGCCGACCACGCCCTGGAGCGAGGCCTGCTCGCCGCCTTCGCCGAGTTGGTACGGCCGTCCGCGCCCGCCCCCGTCGCCGACCTGGGCAGCGGCCCCGGCCATGTGGCCGCGCGCCTGCACGACCTCGGCGTACCGGTCTTCGGGGTGGACCTCTCCCCCGGCATGGTCGCCCTGGCCCGCGAGGCCCACCCGCACCTGCGCTTCCACGTGGGCTCGATGACGTCCCTGGACCTGCCGGACGCGTCGCTGGGCGGCATCCTCGCGCTCTACTCGATCATCCATGTCCCGGACGAGCACCTGCCGACCGCGTTCGCGGAGTTCCACCGCACCCTCGCGCCCGGCGGCCACGTCCTGCTGAGCTTCCAGTCGCCCGGGCACCACGGCCACCTGCACCTGGACGAGCGCTTCGGCCACGAGATCGACCTCGACTACTACTGGCGCACTCCGGAGACGATCTCCGACCACCTCACGGCGGCGGGCCTCAGCCTCCACTCCCGGATCCTGCGCGAGCCCCAGGAGGACGAGAACTACCCACGGGCGTTCGTCCTGGCCCGCAAACCCCTCTCCGGGTCCGGCTCCTGACCGGCTAGGCCGGAGCCCCCGGCGCCGCCGTCACCGCCGCCAGCCGGTGTACGTCGCGGGCCGAGCCCGTGACGCCCGAGAGGAAGCCCTGGGCCCGGGGTGAGGCGTTGTCCGTCAGCCAGCGGGGGTCGATGTCGCACACGGCGACCCTGACCCCCGTGCCGGCGAGGGCGAGCGGGAGGGTGTGGACGACCGTGGAGGGGAAGCTGAGGACGGTTCGGCCGATGGGGCCCCTGCGGGCGATCAGCTCCAGCGGGAGGTCGGGGCGGACGATCTCCAGGCCCGTCTCGACCGCGAGCCGGTGGAGCTTCTCGGTGCTCTCGCGGCGGTGGGCGAAGTAGCGCGTCGCGCCGTGGGCCCGGGCCAGGCCCCGTACGGCCTCCAGATAGCGGTCGCCGTCCACCACGCCGGTCTCGACCAGGGACGTGCCCACCAGGTCCGCGCCCCCGGTGATGCGCGGGGGGCCGAAGCGGGAGCGGGTCCAGGCGAAGTCGTTCGCGGTGACCGTGACGCCGTCCGGGGTCTCGCGGACCGGCATGGAGGAGAAGACCTCGACCCTGCGGCCCGCACTCGGCGTCAGGCGGCGCCGGGCCGCGGAGGAGACGGGCGCGAACAGCACGTCGCGCGCCCCGGGGCGGCCGCCCTTGCGGTGCCAGCGCACCAGGCGCTCGCCGCGGGCGAGCTGGGCGACGAACTCCATCGTCGCCGTGCCGTCGTCGACCACCACCAGGTCCTCGGCCGAGGTGATGGTGAGCAGCAGTTGTACGTAGCGGGAGAACGGGTCTCCCATGACGACCCGCCGGGCGCGGCGCAGCAGCGGGGTCAGCCCCACGATGGTGCGGAAGGGGGCGACGGTGCCGCCGCGCGCCTCCTCCCAGCGGACCTCGTGGCCCTCGTCGCGGGCCAGTTCGGCCATACGGCGCAGCTGGCCGCGGGTCATCGGGTCGTTGGGGGAGAGGACGACGAGGGTGAGCCCCGCGCCGGGCGCCAGGGCGCCGGGCGTGGGCGAGTGCGCCCACTCCAGCACGTTCAGCAGCTGTACCGGACTCTCGACGAAGGCGAGAGTGTGGGGGCCGGTGGAACCGGCGCGGGGGCTCATCGGCGTACGACCGTCCCGTCGTCAGGTGCTCAGACGGCGACCGGCTCGCCCGCGGCGGCGGCGATCTCGGCCTCGGCGACGACGCCGGTGACGCGGCGCAGCTTCTTCATGGGGCCGAGCTCGGACTCGTAGACCTTCTTGACGCCGTCGCCGAGGGAGGCCTCGATGGTGCGGATGTCGCGGACGAGGCGGGCGAGGCCCTGCGGCTCGACGGAGGCGGCCTGGTCGGAGCCCCACATGGCGCGGTCGAGGGTGATGTGGCGCTCGACGAAGGTGGCGCCGAGGGCGACCGCGGCGAGCGTGGTCTGCAGGCCGGTCTCGTGGCCGGAGTAGCCGATCGGGACGTTCGGGAACTCGTCCTGCAGGGTGTTGATCACGCGCAGGTTGAGCTCCTCGGCCTTGGCCGGGTAGGTCGACGTGGCGTGGCAGAGCAGGATGTTCTCCGAGCCGAGGACCTCGACCGCGTGACGGATCTGCTTCGGCGTCGACATGCCGCTGGAGAGGATGACCGTACGGCCGGTGGCGCGCAGGGCGCGCAGCAGCTCGTCGTCGGTCAGCGACGCGGAGGCGACCTTGTGGGCCGGGACGTCGAACTTCTCCAGGAAGGCGACGGCCTCGGTGTCCCACGGGGACGCGAACCAGTCGATGTTCTTGGTCTTGCAGTACTCGTCGATCTGGCGGTACTCGTCCTCACCGAACTCCACGCGGTGGCGGTAGTCGATGTAGGTCATGCGGCCCCAGGGGGTGTCGCGCTCGATGTCCCACTGGTCGCGCGGGGTGCAGATCTCCGGGGTGCGCTTCTGGAACTTGACCGCGTCGCAGCCGGCCTCGGCGGCCACGTCGATCAGCTTGAAGGCGTTCTCCAGCTCGCCGTTGTGGTTGATGCCGATCTCGCCGCAGACGTACACGGGCTGACCGGGACCGGCGGTCTTCGAACCGAACGCGCGCAGACGGGAGTTGGTGCTCATGGTGAAGATGTCCTTACGTGTGGGACTTGGCGGGGACTTCGAGAGAGGGGCCGAGGATCCAGCTGGCGATCTCTCGGATCGCGCCGTCGCCACCGGGGAGGGTGGTGACCGCGCGTGCGGCGTCGCGGACGACGTCGTGAGCGCTTCCGACCGCCACGGGCCAGCCGGCGAGGGCGAAGCACGGGAGGTCGTTGACGTCGTTGCCGACGTAGAGCACGCGCTCGGGCGCTATGCCCTGCTCCTCGCACCACTGCTTGAGGGCGAGGTCCTTCCGGTCGATGCCGTGCAGCACCGGAATCCGCAGTTTCCGGGCCCGGGCGGCGACGACCGGGTTCTGCTCCGTGGAGAGGATCAGCATCTTCAGGCCGCTCCTGCGGAGGGCCGCGATGCCGAGTCCGTCTCCGCGGTGCACGGAGACGAACTCCTTTCCATCGGCGTCGATCAGCACCCGGTCATCGGTCTGGGTGCCGTCGAAGTCGAGTACGACCGCGTCGATGTCGTCGGCGGTCGGGCGGGCGCCGGGCCGGTCCGCGTCGAAGAGCGGGGCCAGGGCGCGGGCGCGCGCGAGGTCGTGCGGGTCGTCGACCTCCAGCACGCGGGCGGGGTCGGTGCGCACGAGGTCCGTGCGGCCGAAGAAGCGGTGCTTGTGCTCGCGGAAGCCGGCCGCGTCCATGGCGTAGGCGGCGCCGGTCTCCAGCAGGTCCTGGGGGCGGTCCTGGCGGCGCGGGCGGAAGGACTTGTCGTGGTTGACGCCGTAACCGCCCTCGGTGGCGGTGGAGTTGGCGACGGTCACCGCTCCGCCGACGGCCGCCGTGGCCTGCGTGCCCAGCGGCGCCGGGTCGTCGGCCGCGTCGCGCCAGACGAAGCCGTGGAAGGGCGCCACGGTCACGGCCGTGTCGGCGCCGTTCTCGACGACCGCGGCGGCGACCCCCTCGATGTCCTCGCGGACGAGGAAGGGGCTGGTGCACTGCACGAGCAGCACCACGTCGGCCGTGGTTCCGCTCTGCGTCTCGTGGGCGTCCAGGGCGTGCAGGACGGCGGCCTCGGAGGTGGCGGTGTCGCCGGCGATGGCGGTGGGCCGCAGCACGACCTCGGCGCCGGCCTCGCGGGCGGCGGCGGCGATGGCCTGGTCGTCGGTGGAGACGACGACGTCCGTGACGAGCCGCGCGGCCAGGCATTCGCGCACCGCGCGGGCGACCAGCGGCACACCGCCCACCGGCGCGAGGTTCTTCGCGGGCACGCCCTTGGAGCCGCCGCGCGCGGGGATCACCGCGAGCACCCGGCGCCGCGCGGCGCCGAGACCCGCTTCGGGGTGGGACATGGGCTCTACTCCTTGACGTGGGGTCCGGTCGCTCACAGCTCCCCCATCCGCCGGATCACGGGGGCCACGCGCTGGACGCCGTGGCGGTACGCCCCGCGCGCCGCACGGCGCACGATCTGGCGGACCGGTCCCGGCTCCTTGTCGGCGGCCGGTGCGCCGGGCAGCGGCGCCCCGTCCGGGCCGAGGTGGTGGCGGGCGAGGATGCCGGGCAGGTAGCCGGGCGCGGTCTCGGGTGTGTAGTAGGGGTCCAGCGGCGGCAGGCCGCCGGGCCTGGCCAGCAGTTCGGCGATGCGCTCGCGCGCCGCGTCGAAGGCCGTCTCGTACCCCCCGTCGGCCGCGACGCCCTGCCGTGCGACCCACTCCGCGTCGGGCACCGGGCGGTGTCCGGCGTCGAGCTGGTCCCAGGAGGCGAGGCAGCCGGAGCCGACGAAGTGGTGGTTGCCGAGCGCCTCGCGGATGCCGAGGTCGGTGAGGACCACGGTCGGGACGCGCCGGTGCAGCGCCTCCAGGGCGGCCGTGGAGCTGACCGTGACCAGCAGGTCGGTGCGGTCGAGCACCTCGCCCATGTGCCCGTACACGAGGCGGAAGTTGGCGGGCACGTCCTTGCCCTGGACCAGCTTCTGGAAGGGCAGCTCCTCGATGTGCGTGGTGTGCTCGCCCGGCCTCGAGCGCAGCTTGAGCAGCACCTCGCGGTCGGGGAACGCCCGCGCGTGCCCGATCAGCCGGTCCAGCAGATACGTACGGTCCCTGCGGTTGTCCGGCACGGAGGGCTGGGCCGCGAACACGACCGTGTAAGGCGCGTGTTCGCCGGTGTAGGGCGCGCCGCCGAGGAACGGCAGCGCGACCTCGGTCACCGACGAGGCGTCGGCGCCCACCCCCTCGTACACGGCCCGGAAACGGTCCGCGTCCTGGCGGGAGTTGGCGAGGACGAGGTCCGCGCCGTGCCGCAGCAGCAGCCCGTCGGCGAGCTTCTCGTAGACGACGCCGACATAGCCGGTGACGACGACGGGACGCTTCGTCCGGCCGGTCCAGACCCGCCGCAGCCCGTGCAGCATCGCCTGCACGCCGCCACCCACGAGGGCGAGGACGAGGATGTCGTACGACTCCTCCTCCATGGCGCGCAGGAACTCGACGGCGGTCACCTCACGGAGCGAGTCCGCACGGACGCCGACCTCCCTGAGCTGCCGGGGGGTGGGCGTGGCGCGGCCGCGCAGGAGATAGCCGTCGAGCCGGATGTCCGGGCCGGAGGAGGAGGCATCGGCTTCCTCGGAAGCGATGCGGGTCGCGGTGAGCGCGCCCCACTTCCACCGGGTGTCGGAATCCGCGAGGACGGCTACCCGAAGGGACTTCGTTGCACTTGCTGGCACGTCGAAGACGCTAGGAAGGCATTTCGATGTTCCGCCCAACCAGAATGCAACAAACGGTTAACAGCACACCGCCGAATGGGAAATCGGCCCCGGAACACGCAGGGAAAGAACCTGGTTCACAGGTTCGCCACGCGTCGTTCACCCGATATCAAGTCGCCGGTCAAGACGAATGCCGGGCTTCGCCCTAACGTCCATTGCGTGGTCAAGCTCTCCGTCATCGTGCCGTTCTACAACGTGCAGCAATACGCGCCCGACACCCTGAAGAGCCTGCGTGCGAATGCACGTGAGGACTTCGAATTCATTCTCGTCGACGACTGCTCGCGCGACGGGACCCCGGACATTCTCGCGCGTGCCGAGCGCGAGCTTCCGGGCGCGGTGTACGTCAGACACGAGCAGAACGGAGGACTCGCGACCGCGCGCAATACCGGCATCGACCGGGCGCGCGGCGAGTACCTGACGTTCCTCGACGGCGACGACTGGCTCGCCCCCGGCTACTACCCGCGGCTGGTCTCCGCCATCGAGGAGCTGGGCTGCGACTTCCTGCGCACCGACCATGTGCAGTGCACCGCCCGGGCGCGCAGCGTGCACCGGGTGCCGCACGGCCGGCGGAACACGGTGCTGAACCCGCGCGAGGTGATCCTGCCCGCCGACCGCTCCACCTCCGTCGACTACGCCTTCGCCTGGGCCGGCATCTACCACCGCCGGCTGCAGGACCGCGGTCTGCTGCGCTTCACCGATGGCCTGCGTACCGCCGAGGACCGCCCCTGGATCTGGAAGCTGCACCGGGAGGCGGAGTCCTTCGGCGTGGTGAACCTGCTCGGGGTCTACTACCGGCGCGGCGTCGCCTCGTCGCTGACGCAGATCGGCGACGTACGCCAGCTCGACTTCATTCGCGCCTTCGACCAGGTCGTCGCGGAAACCGCGCAGGACCCGGAGGCGGACAAGCTCCTGCCGAAGGCCGTGCGCACGTATTGCGCCATCATTTCCCATCACCTGGGATCCATCGAAAGGTTCGAGCCCACGGTGGCGAAGAAGCTGAAATCCATGAGTGCCGCGGCCCTGCGGCGCATGCCGCAGGACGTGCTGGACGAGGCCCTGGACTCCATGGACCTCCTGCGCGCCACGAAGCTGCGCCGGCTGCGCCGCCGCTCCGCCCCCGCGGGAGCCGCCGCGTGAGCATCCAGATCTTCCAGGCGTCCACGCTGTACGGCGCGGCCACGCTCGCCGCCGCCCTGGACTCCGGCTGCTTCGACGCCGCCGACCGGCGCATCCTGCTGGTCTGCAACAACGCCGCGACGCCCGAGACGACGCCGGCCCTCGACGAGATGCCGGGCTTCGAGCAGCTGCGCGACCGCTTCGACGACGTGATCTCGTACAACGAGACCATCTCCCCCTTCCACCCCGGCGGCTGGGCTCCGCGCCAGGACGACCTGGTGCTGTGGGAGCGGCATCTGCGGCTGACCTGGGGGCTCGGCGACGACGACGTCGAGCTCGCCGTCGAGTCGATCCAGGTCAACCCCTCGCTCGCCCTCGCGCAGATCTTCACCGGGGCCCCCGTCACGGTCTACGCGGACGGCCTGATGAGCTACGGCCCCACCCGCAACAAGATCGACCCGCTGGTCGGCACCCGCATCGACCGGCTGCTCCACCTCGACCTGGTGCCGGGCCTCACGCCGCTGCTGCTCACCGAGTTCGGCGTGGAGCCGGAGCTGGTGCCGACCTCCGCCTTCACCAAGGTGCTGGCCGAACTCTCCGCCACCGGCGAGGAGTTGCCGGACATCGACGAGCCGGCGCTGCTGCTCGGCCAGTACCTCTCCGCGCTCGACATCCTCACCGCGGACGAGGAGGAGAACCTCCACGTCACGATGCTGAAGGGCGCCGCCGACCTCGGCCACACCCGGATCGTCTTCAAGCCGCACCCCACCGCCCCGGCCCGCTTCGCGCGGACGCTGGAGCAGGAGGCCGCCGAGCTCGGCGTCGGGCTGACCGTCCTCGACACCCCGGTCCTCGCCGAGGTGCTGTACCAGCGGATGCGTCCCGCCCTGGTCGTCGGCTGCTTCTCCACGGCCCTGCTCACCGCGTCCGCGCTGTACGGCCTGCCGGTCGCCCGCGTCGGCACCGAGACGCTGCTGGACCGCCTGACGCCGTACGAGAACAGCAACCGCGTCCCGGTCACCGTCGTGGACGCGCTGCTGCCCGAGCTGTCCGACAAGGCGGCGGTCGCCGAGCAGCGGCAGGGCCTCGACGTCACCGCCCTCACCGCGCTCGTCCGCACCGTCGGCTTCGCCATGCAGCCGAAGATCTACCCGACCCTGCGCAAGGCCGCGGAGCAGTATCTGGCGGCCCACCTGAACCAGCACACCTGGCGGTACTTCAAGCGCCGCCGGCTCACCGCGCTGGCGCTGCCCGGCGCGGTCCCGGCGCAGCTCGCCTTCATCCCGCGCAACGCGGCCGTACGCCGGGTCGCGCGCCGCGCCCGGTCGCTGAAGCGGGCGACCCTCGGATGAGCGCCCCGGCCAGCGCACCCGCGATCACGTCCCCGGCACCCGCGGACACCTCCCCGGCACCGGCGGACACGGGCGTCACCCCGCCCCGCACACCTTCCCGGGTGCACCCGCCACGCCTGCGTGCGCTCGACGGGCTGCGGCTCGTCGCCGCGCTGATGGTCGCGTGCTACCACTACGGCGGCCGGGACGGCGAGGTCGGCCAGGCCTGGGGCGGCTCCCCGAAGGACCAGTTCCCGCTGCTGCACGGGTGGTTCGCGTACGGCTGCCTCGGCGTCCAGGTGTTCTTCGTGATCAGCGGGTTCGTGATCTGCATGAGCGGCTGGGGCAGGACCCTGCGCTCGTTCTTCGCCTCCCGCGCCTCACGCCTGCTGCCCGCCTACTGGGCGGCGGTGATCCTGGTGACCGCGGCGTTCGCGCTGCCCTTCGTCGTGTACCGCGCCGTGTCACCGAGCGACGCGCTGCTGAACCTGACGATGCTGCAGCAACCGCTGGGCGTGGACCGGGTGTTGGGCGTGTGCTGGACGCTGTGGGCGGAGGTCCGCTTCTACGCCCTGTTCGCCCTGTGCATCGTGCTGCCGGGCGCCAACCGGCAACGGATCATCCTCTTCTGCGCGGGCTGGACCCTGGCGGCGGCCATCGCGCAGGCCGCGAACGAGCCGCTGCTGGACACCGTCCTGATGCCGGAGTACGCGCCGTACTTCATCGGCGGCGTCGGCCTCTACCTGATCCACCGCAACCGGCGGGACGCGTACGCCTGGGGCATCGTCGCCGTGAGCTGGCTGATCGGCCAGCACTATGCCGTGGCCCGGATGTGGCACGCGCCGAACCCGGAGTTCTTCTCCTACCGCTCCTCGTTCGGCATCATCCTGGTCGTCACGCTCGGCTACCTCGCGGTCCTCGCCATCGCGCTCGGCTGGCTGAACTGGGCCGACTGGCGCTGGCTGTCGGTCGCGGGCGCGCTCACGTACCCCTTCTACCTGGTCCACGAGCACCTGGGCTGGGTCGTCATCAAGGCGTACCACCAGACCCTGCACATCCCGTCGTACGCCGCCTTCCCGGCCACGATGGCCACCATGCTGCTCCTGGCATGGCTGCTCAACCGGTACGTCGAGGACACGCTCACACCGAGGCTGCGCAGGGCGCTGGCCACACCACGGCTGTAGCGCCGAGGGGGCGGGAGCGGGGAACGGGGACCGACGGGCGAAGGACCGTCCCTCCCCGCGCCGGGGAGATTCCCCCAGGTGTCGGGAGGGACGGTCCTTCGTCCTGGGGAAATCCCCGCGAAGCCACGGCCGCGCGCCGGTTGCTCGGGTAAGCGTTCCCGCACCATGGCACCCACATCCTCCGCTCTCGCCCCCTCCCCGAATCGCCCCGCCCCCGAGACGCAGTCCCGGCAGACCGCGTCCTCCCGCTCCCCGAGCAGACGCGGGGGCCGGCTGCTCGCCCTGGACGGCATGCGGCTCGTGGCCGCGCTGATGGTCGCCCTCTATCACTACACGGGCCGCAGCGGCACCATCTCCGCCTCCTGGGGCGTGACCCCGGCCAAGCCGTTCCACGCCCTGTCCCTGGTGACCGTCTACGGCTGCCTCGGTGTGCAGTTCTTCTTCGTCATCAGCGGCTTCGTGATCTGCATGAGCAGTTGGGGCCGCCCCCTGGGCGACTTCTTCCGCTCCCGGGTCGCCCGGCTCTACCCGGCCTACTGGGTCGCCCTGGTGCTGGTGGGCTGCGCGACGCTCGTCCTCCCGGTCGTCATGCACCCGCTCCGGCTCGACCAGTTCCTCGTCAACGTCACGATGCTGCAGATGCCGATGGGCACGCCGCGCCTCCTGGGCGTGTGCTGGACGCTCTGGGTCGAGGTGCGCTTCTACGCGCTGTTCGCCCTGCTGGTGGTCGCGCGGGGGGTCACCTACCGCAAGGTGGTGCTGTTCTGCGGCGTGTGGACCCTGCTCGCGGTGATCTGCAAGGCCGCCAAGACCGAACTGACCGAACAGCTGGTCATGCCGGACTACGCGCCGTTCTTCATCGGCGGCCTCGCGCTCTACCTGATCCACCGCCACGGCAGCAACCTGCTGCTGTGGGGCCTCGTCGCCGTCTCCTGGCTGCTGGGCCAGAGCAGCGCCATCAGCGGCCTGTGGGAGCCCGGCAACCACGGTGACTTCCAGCGGAGCCCGCACGTCATCCTGCTGGTCGTCACCCTCTGCTACGCCGCCGTGGCCGCCGTGGCGCTGGGCTGGCTGCGCTGGGCCACGTGGCCCGGGCTGGCCACGATCGGCGCGCTGACGTACCCCTTCTACCTGATCCACGAGCACCTCGGCTGGTTCGTCATCCGGGTGCTGCACCGGGGCTGGGGCCTGCCCATGTGGCCGACCCTCGCGGTGACGGTGCTCGGCATGCTGGTCCTGGCCTGGCTGATGCACCGGTTCGTGGAGAGGCCGCTCGGGCCGCGGCTGAAGAAGGGCCTGACGGGATAGGGCGGTAGTTCAGCCGGCATTCACTTGACTGTCGATATGGGGGTCTACGCAGGGACAGGCGGGCCGGAGCCTTGAAAGAGCAACGGGTTGCTCACGGGTTCCCGGTCCGGTCCCCAGTCCCCGCAGCGCCGCTCGCGCACTAGGAGTGCCGTCTCCCTATGACCGCAAGCCCTGGCACGATCCGCCCGCCCCGCCGACTCGACGACGTCCCCGGCTGGTTCCCGGTCCTCGACCAAACGCTCTTCGAGTGGCTCCTGGACCGGCAGGAATCCACCGGCACCAGCGGTGATCTGCTGGAGGTCGGGGTGTACATGGGCAAGAGCGCCATCTTCCTCGGCCGCCATCTGCGAGAGGGGGAGCAGTACACGGTGTGCGACCTCTTCGAGGGCGACGCCCCCGACGACGCCAACCGGGCCGAGTCGGCGTACTCCTACAGCATCCTCACCCGCCAGGCCTTCGAGAAGAACTACCTCGCCTTCCACGACGAGCTGCCCCGGGTCCTCCAGGGCCCCAGCTCCCTGGTGCCGGACGAGGTGAAGCCCCGCTCCTGCCGGTTCGTCCACATCGACGCCTCGCACCTGTACGAGCATGTGCACGACGACATATCGGCCGCCCGGGAGGCGCTGCTGCCGGGCGGCGTGGTCGTCCTGGACGACTTCCGCTCGGAGCACACGCCCGGTGTCTCCGTCGCCGCCTGGGAGGCGGTCCTCAACCGGGGGCTGCGCCCGATCTGCCTGAGCACACAGAAGCTGTACGGCACTTGGGACGATCCCGAGCCCATCCAGGAGGAGCTGCTGGCGATGGCGCGCA
The DNA here is from genome assembly GCF_040645355.1 of Streptomyces sp. NPDC046805. Taxonomy (NCBI): domain Bacteria; kingdom Bacillati; phylum Actinomycetota; class Actinomycetes; order Kitasatosporales; family Streptomycetaceae; genus Streptomyces; species Streptomyces sp. NPDC046805. The sequence continues at coordinate 46,197 of NZ_JBEYYC010000011.1, forward strand.
GCCGCCGGCAGGACTGCCATCTCAGCGTCCAGCAGGCCGCCGGGCACCGCATCGTCCGCCTCAAGTCCAAGAAGGGCATGCAGCCCCCGGCGCTCGTGACCTCCAAGCACGCGGACGACGCTCCTCCCGCACCGACGGCGCCGCACACCCCGCCCGCGCCCACGCCCGCGCGCCGCCGCAGCCGGACCCGCAGGCTCGCCGCCGACCTGCTGCCCCCGGTCGTCACCCGCGCAGTGCGCAACGCCCGCCGCGCCAGGAGGTAGCCGGCGGCCGTCCTCCTCCGGGCTCCCGGGGCTCGCCCTGCGGCGTGAACGCCGGCTCAGAATGCGTCCGCCGGTACGTACGTCCCCCACACCTCCCGCAGGGCGTTGCACACCTCCCCCACCGTCGCCCGCGCCCGCAGCGCCTCCTTCATGGGGTACAGGACGTTGTCCTCCCCCGCGGCCGCCTTCCTCAGCACGGCCAGGGCCGCGTCCACCGCGCCCTGGTCGCGCTCCGCGCGCAGGGCGGCGAGGCGCTGCGCCTGGCGGGCCTCGATGGCGGGATCGACGCGCAGCGGCTCGTACCGCTCCTCCTCGTCCAGCTGGAAGCGGTTGACGCCGACCACGACCCGCTCGCCCGCGTCCGTCTCCTGCGCGATCCGGTAGGCGTTGCGCTCGATCTCCTCCTTCTGGAAGCCGCGCTCGATCGCCGCGACCGCGCCGCCCAGGTCCTCGACCCTGCGCATCAGGTCAAGGGCCGCCGCCTCGACGTCGTCGGTCATCCGCTCCACGGCGTACGAGCCGGCGAAGGGGTCCACCGTCGCCGCGAGGTCCGACTCGTGGGCGAGGACCTGCTGGGTGCGCAGGGCGAGGCGCGCGCTCTTGTCCGTCGGCAGGGCGATCGCCTCGTCGAAGGAGTTGGTGTGCAGGGACTGGGTGCCGCCGAGCACCGCGGCCATGGCCTGGACGGCGACCCGGACCAGGTTCACCTCCGGCTGCTGGGCCGTCAGCTGGACGCCGGCCGTCTGGGTGTGGAAGCGCAGCATCCACGACTTGGGGTTCTCCGCCCCGAACTCCTCCTTCATCACCCGTGCCCAGATCCTGCGTGCCGCACGGAACTTGGCGACCTCCTCCAGCAGCGTCGTACGGGCCACGAAGAAGAACGACAGGCGGGGCGCGAAGTCGTCGACGTCCAGGCCGGCCGCCACCGCCGTACGGACGTACTCGATGCCGTCCGCCAGCGTGAAGGCGATCTCCTGCACGGGCGACGCACCCGCCTCGGCCATGTGGTAGCCGGAGATCGAGATCGTGTTCCACTTCGGGAGCTCGGCGCCGCAGTACTTGAAGATGTCCGCGATCAGGCGCAGGGAGGGCTTCGGCGGGAAGATGTACGTCCCCCGCGCGATGTACTCCTTCAGGACGTCGTTCTGGATCGTGCCCGTCAGCCGGTCGGCCGGGATTCCCTGCTCCTCCGCCAGCAGCTGGTACAGGAGCAGCAGCAGCGCGGCGGGGGCGTTGATCGTCATCGACGTCGAGACCTCGTCCAGCGGGATCCCGCCGAACAGCACCCGCATGTCGTCGATCGAGTCGATGGCCACGCCGACCTTGCCGACCTCGCCGTGCGCGAGCGGGGCGTCGGAGTCGTGGCCCATCTGGGTGGGCAGGTCGAAGGCGACGGACAGGCCCGTGGTGCCGTGCTCGATGAGCTGCCGGTAGCGGGCGTTGGACTCCGCCGCCGTGCCGAAGCCGGCGTACTGCCGCATCGTCCAGGGACGGCCGGTGTACATGCTGGGGTACACCCCGCGGGTGAACGGGTACGCGCCCGGTTCGCCCAGCTTCCCCGCCGGATCCCAGCCGTCGAGGTCCCGCGGCCCGTAGACCGGCTCGATCGGCAGTCCGGACTCCGACTCACGCGCCATGGTTGTGCCTCCGCAGTACGTCCGCTCGTACGTCCGCCAGTAACACTCCTTGCCCCCACCGGTTACTCCCCACCATGCCCCGTAGTTCGGCGGCGGTCACGCGGGGAAGCATCCCTGGCATGAGGATTACGGGGACCAACGGGATCAAGGGGATCAGAGAGAGCGTCGCCAGACCGGCCGTCGCGCTCGCCTGCACCGCCGCGCTCGCCGCCCTCTGCGGCTGCACCACGCAGGCCGCGGGCTCCGACGGGAGGCACCGCCTTCCGGTCCACATACAGCTCCCGTCCAGGCGTCCGCCGTCCGGCCGAAGCCCCGGCCCGAGCCCCACCGCGTCCGACGCCAAACCCGTCGCCGAACCCACCGCTACGCGCGCCGCCGCCCCGCCCCGCGTGCTGTGGTCGCGCGGCGACACCGGCACGGACGTACGCGAACTCCAGGCCCGCCTGCGCCAGGTCGCCTGGCTCTTCGACGGGCCGACGGGGACGTACGACGATCTGACGGAGCAGGCCGTCCAGGGCTTCCAGGGCAAGCGCGGGCTGCCCCGCACGGGCCGGACGGACGCCGTCACCTGGCAGCGGCTGCGGGCGATGACGCACAGGCCCGGCACCTGGGAGCTGTACCTGATGGGCGGTCAGCCCGCCGCCGCGCCCGACCGGCGCTGCCTGACCGGCCGGGTGCTCTGCATCAGCAAGACCAGCCGGACGCTGCGCTGGATGATCGACGGACGCACGGTGTCGACGATGGCCGTCCGCTTCGGCGCGCAGTACACGCCGACCCGGGAGGGTGTGTTCCACGTCTACTGGAAGTCCCGGCACCATGTGTCGACGCTCTATCACTCCCCCATGCCGTACGCCCTGTTCTTCAGCGGCGGCCAGGCGGTGCACTACTCGTACGACTTCGCGGCCCGGGGCTACGCCGGTGGCTCGCACGGCTGCGTCAACGTGCGGGACGAGGCGGCGATCGCGGATCTGTTCGCGCAGGTGAGGAACGGCGACAAGGTCGTCGTCTACTGGTGAACACCGAGGAGTGTGGGGCGCGGGCGGGACCGGGGGAACGTGTCCCGCCCGCGCCGGGTGCACGAGCCATGGGTACGGGGGGAACCCCGGCTCAGTGCGACGGCCGATGACCAGTCGGCTCACTCAGTACTGCGTCACGGCGACCGAAAACGTCACACCCCGCGGAGAAAAAGTCTCACGCCTTGCGAAAGTGCAGGTCAGAGCGCCGTGTACGTCGGGTCCAGCGGCACGGCGGGGGTCAGCGAGGTCTGCTGGGGAAGCGGCGGGACGAAGGTGGAGGGGACGGAAGTGACGGCGCCCCCGTCCTCGTGGTGGTCGTTGCCGCCGCCCTTGCCCGCAGGGCCGTCGTCCTCGCCCCCGGGACCGCTCCGGCCGTCCTGCCCCAGCTGCCCCTGGGAGTCACCCTCGCCGGTCACGCCCTTCTCGCCGGGGGTGCCGTCGGCTGACTCCAGGACGCCGTTGCAGTACTTCCACACGTGCGTGGCGCCGCCGGCCTCGACGTCCAGGGTGCGCCGGCGTTCCGGGCTCAGCTGCTTGCCGTCCCGGACGTCACGGCAGCTGGAGACCGCGCCGCGCCACTCGGCGCCGGTGCGCCCGGCGCCTTCGGAGCCGGGAGCGCCGGGCTTGCGCTTCTCCTTGCCGGGCGTGCCGCGCGAGGCGCTGCCGGGGGTGCCGCTCCCCGTGCCGCCGGGCGTCGACGCACCCGGCGTGCCGTCCGGGGTGGTGTCCGGCGACGGCGACACGAGTGGCTGCCGGGAGTTCACCGCACCGGAGACCGAGGCGGCGGGTGCGGGGCTGTCGTCGCCGAACGGTGTCGGCAGGACTCCCGTTCCGGCGGCCACGGCGACCCCGCCGACCATGCCGGCGGTCAGCGCCGCGGTGAGCGCGAGCGGAACGGGGCGCCCCCAGCGCGCACGACGGGCACGGGCGGCGCGGCTGAGGCCGTTGGCTCCGCCTGCGCGGCTCGTTCGGCGGGCGGCCGAGTCCGGGGCGCCGATGCGGACCAGTCCCGCGTCCGACGACTCGAAGGGCAGCGCGGTGCGCCGGGCCGCCGCGCCCGCGCGGTGCTCCAAGGAGACGACGCGCTCGGCGGCCGCGGCCTCATGGATCTTGCGGAAGGCCGCCAACGCGGCTTCCTCGCCGGGGAGTTCGCCGTCGTTCGACGTGGCACCGGTGGACAGGGCGCCGAGCGCTTTGGCGAGTCGCTCGGCCTGGCCGCGGGCGGATGCGTCGTCGGCAGCGGCGTCGACGTCGAGCGGCTCACCGCGCAGCAGACGTTCCGCTGTTTCGCTGTCCAGCCACCTGTACTGCTCGTCGGCCATCACATGTCCTTCTGCGTCCGCGCACGCGTATGCGTCACAGTGCCGAACGTCACCGCGCCGTCACGCGGTTCTCTCTGGGCCGGCAGGGCGTCGAGCTTGCCGGCCGATTCCGGGTTCTCGGCGAGCAGTTCCGCGAGCCGCTTCAGCCCGCGGTGCGCGGCGGTGCGTACGGCGCCCGCGCGCTTGCCGAGCGCCTCGGCGGCGGTCTTGGCGTCGAGGCCCACGACCACACGCAGGACGACCGCCTCGGCCTGGTCCTGCGGAAGCTGCGCGATGAGAGAGAGGGTGCTGTCGGTGGCGAGGGCCTCGATGGCCTCGCCCGCGGTGTCGGACTCGGCGGCCCGGCCGGTCAGTTCGGTTTCGTCGCCGCCGATGGCGGGGCGTCGGCCGCGCATCCGTATGTGATCCAGTGCGCGGTTGCGGGCTATCCGTGCGGCCCAGCCGCGGAAGCGGTCCGCGTCCCCGCTGAAGCGCCCCAGGTCCCGGGCGATCTGCAACCAGGCCTCGGACGCGACGTCCTCGGCGTCCGGATCGCCGACCAGCGTCCGTACGTAACCGAGCAGCCGTGGATGCACCGCTCGGTACACAGTCCGGAACGCGGTCTCGTCCCCGTCCTGTGCCGCACGCACCGCGGCGGTGAGCTCCGCGTCGTCCCCCAGCACCCGTGGTTCCTCAGTAGATGGTCGCGACCTCGAGGCCGCCGATCGTTGCCATGATCATGCATCTGCCCTCGACCCAAGGCACGTTACGACTTGGAACCGCTCCCCGTCCACGTCCGTACGACGTGCAACTGACCAGTGACGCAGCGGGGTGTGACAGAAAACGCACCCACGGCGCTGTAGGAAGTACGGGCCGCCGCGCGGCCCGTACCGCGCGACGGCCGGGGCCTCTCCTGTGGGGGGTGGCGGCCCCGGCCGTTGCCTGGGCAGCGGCCGGGGTGAGTGAAGTCACTTGCCGGAGCTGCCCTTTGGCGCCGTATCGGCCTTCTCGCCCACGCTGCCGGCACTGCCGGTCTTGTCGCTCTCGCCGCTGTTGCCGGCCTTGACCGGCGCACCGGACTTGTCGCCCTGGTTGCCTTGACCGCCCTGGCTGCCCCTGGCACCCGAGCCGCCCTTGTCGGCGCCGTCACCGGCCGCCTGCCCCAACTGCGCCGCGCAGTACGCCTCGACGTTCTTCTCGCCGCCCGCGGCCGCGACGAGCCGCCGCCAGGACGTCGCGTCGATCGCCTTGCCGCGGTCCTTGACGTGCTCGTAGGCGCGGCAGTGGGCCAGGATGTCCTTGGCGGTGTCGGGACGTCCGGGATGCGCGGAGGCGCCGGCCGACCCCGCGGACGCGTTGCCGGAAGCCTCGGCGGACGAACCCGGGGCCGGCCGCTTCGGGACGCTCACCGAGGGATGCGCCCCTCGCATGTCGTCGGCCGCGTCCTCGTCCCGCGACACCGCCGAGCCGATCGCCGCGACGGCGACGCCGCCCAGGGCGAGACTCGCGAGGAACACGGACAGCGTGGCCTTCACCGTCAGCCTCGCCCGCCACGGCTCCCTGGGCCGCCAGTCGTCCCGGCGCCGGGTACGGACCGCCTGGTACGCCCCCGCGTCCCGGGCCGCCCGGAACGCGGCCACCGCCCGCTGCTCCCCCTCGGGGTCGACACCGTCCCGCAGGATCGCCGCGGCGAACCGCGCCTCCAGCTCGGCGTCACCGGCCGTCGACCGCGGCCCGGACGCGATGCCGCCAAGGTGCACGCGCCGACGGCCGGGAAGACGACCGTCGCCCTGCCGCTCACCCATGTCCGATCCCGTTCCCGTTCCCGCTAGTTCACTTCTCGTCCGGTCCGCCCGGGTCGTGTGGCCCCTTCGGACCACATGGCACCCCGGCGTCCATGACGGCCCGCGTCATGCATGACGCCCTCGGCACACACGACGCCCGTGGAATTCATGGTGCCCCGGGAACTCATGGTGCCCGCGAAACTCGAGAATCCCCGCCATCCATACGGAATGCAGCCGTGGACGTTCACTTCGACTCCCCCAGCGTGCGGGGGCCGTCATCTGTCACACCTTCGTCCGCGGCGGCCGTAATGCCCAGCTGGCGGGCGAGTCGCTTCAGCCCCCGGTAGGCGGCCATGCGCACGGCGCCGGGACGCTTGCCGAGGACGCGCGCGACGGAGGGACCGTCCAGCCCGACGACGACCCGCAGCAGCACGGCCTCGGCCTGGTCACGCGGCAGCCCCTGAACCAGCGCGAGCGCGCGCTCGGTCGAGATGGACTCCAGCGCCAGGTCGTGCGTGCTGTGCGGTCCCGGCAGCTCCAGTACGTCCTGTTCGAGCGCCGCGGCCTGGGGCCGTACCCGCTGTCTGCGCAGGTGGTCCAGCGCCCGGTGCCGGGCGATGGTCGCGCTCCAGCCGCGGAATCCGGCGCCGTCGCCCTTGAACCGCCCCAGGTCCCGGGCGATCTCCAGCCATGCATCGGACGCCACGTCCTCCGCGTCGTCCCCCACGATGCCGCGCAGATAACCGAGCAGCCCGGGCTGCACGATCCGGTAGGCCACGGCGAAGGCGGCCTCGTCGCCGTCCTGCGCCCGCGCGACCGCCGTACCCAGCTCCCCGTCGTGCGCCCGCGCGCGCCGGGGTTCCCCTCCCTGGCCCAAGTCTGTCCTCGTTCGTGCCGAGTTCATGGCCACCGCGTGGCGCGTCCCCCCACGGTGCGACACGCTCCCGTCGTGTCCCCGCCCTACACGATCTTCAGCGTCGGACATCACGGATGTGTCACAGCATCCCGGCAGCCTTGCCGATCTCCCCTGATCCCTCTCGGAAAATCCTCACTCCTCTCAACTCCTCCTCAAGACCTACTCGGTCACGCGCCGATTCCGCCCTCACCCGATGGCGATCCGAGGATGGGCACCGGGCCGGACCCAGGCCATGATCCGGTCCATCGTGGCACGCGGCACGGACACACAACCGGCCGTGGCCCCTTGCCCGTTGACATGAAGAAAGATTCCGGCGCCCCGACCGGGAGTGGCCGGCCACCGGTTGAAGTTGATGACGAGCGCCTTGGCGTACTGGGTGGGGTAGTCGACCAGATGCTCACTGCCCCGGTCACCGGCCTCGGTCAGCGGGAAGTCGGCGCCCGCCGAGCTGTGCATCGAGTTGTAGTACTTGGACTCGGGGTCCTCCACCCACCAGTCGGCGTCGTTCACGACGTGGTACGGCATGCTCGTCCCGCCCGCCTCGACACCGAAGCCCTCGGTGAGGGTGTAGGTCCCGGAGGGCGTCGTGTACGTCCCCTGCCGCCGCGTGGCCCCGCTGACGACACCGTTGGACCCGACCCGCCCGGCGGTCGTGGCGAACTGCGCCTTCCACCCCGAGGCGCCCTTGGCCCAGGCGGTCACGGTGGCGTAGGAGCCGCTCGACTTCACGGTGACGAGCTGGGTGGCGTCACCGGGGGCGGCGGGGACGGGGAAGTCGGGGGCACTGGGGGCGGCGGGCGCGGAGGCGGCCGACCGTTGGGCACCGGCGGCCGAGGAGCCGCTCGGCCCTGCCGAGGCGCTCCTGCCCTTGCCGGCGGTGCCCGAGGCGGACGCCGAGGGGGAGGCGGAGCGCGAGGCCGAAGGGGAGGCGGACGCGGACGAGGAGGGGGACGCGGAAGCGGACGCACGCGGCGCACCGGACCCGGCAGAGGCCTCGGCACCGACACTCTCGGCACCCCCCTCCCCCTGATGTCCACAGGCCGACGTCGACAGCAGAACGCCGGCGACGGCCAGGGCGGCGGCGGAACAGGTACGGGCGCGGGAAGACGAAGAGGGCAGCACGAAGAAACCCTTCGATGGGCAGGCCAATAGGGATGCGCGGCCGATACGGCGGCCGGAACGAGCGCCGGTTATACAGCAGCCGGAAGGGTGAGCACGAGCAGGACGACAAAGGGAACGAAAGCGACCGGATACGACGACGAGTGCGCGAGCCGCACGCCTCAACCGACCACGACCGGACTGTCAGTGCCGCCTTCTACGCTCCCCCTCACTGACCGAGAACGATGAGGGGAGAGGCACCGACATGGGTGGCAACGCCTGGACACACACGGGCCCGTATCAGCAGGACCTCGCGGCAGCGTTCCGCCAGGCCCAGGACGAGCAACTGGCCAAGGACGACCACGGCTTCCCGGGCCGGACGAGGGAAGAGCTGTGGCGGGACCCCGCCTGGCACGAGTACATCTTCACCGGCGGCACGGGCACGGTCCTGGACCAGCCCGACCTGATCGAGGCGACAGCCACCGAGGACGGCCCCTTCATGCGCCCCCTGACGGAGGACGAGGTCCGAGCCTGGGCCCCCGACGGCCGCCCCACCCACGCCGACTGGGACGCCGCCCTGCACTCGGACCGGCTGGACTTCCCGGGCCGCGCCCAGGGCAGATGCACGGTGCTCTACACCGACGGCGAGCCGACGCACATCGGCTACTGGGGAGTGACGGCGGACTAGGGCCCCGACGCCGTCACCCGGGCGTCGACGAGCCCGCCCACGACGACGCCCGTCACCAGGAAGGCGGTCATCGCCAACAGCAGCGTGACCTCGTAGTACGGCGCGGGGGTCGCCCAGCCGACCACGCCGGCGACAGCGGCGGCGGCGAGGACGGCGACCCCGAGCCGCCACGCCACGACCGCCGCACCCCGCCAGGCGAGGACGAGGGCGGCCAGGATCAGCAACAGCCCGCTGGCGGCCGCCAGTTGAGGAGTTCCGAACATGACGCCGTACCGCACCGCCAACGCCGGCAGAAAGAACAGCGCGAGCCAGTAACGCAGTGCGTGCCAGGCAAAGGCCAAGGTGGGTCCGGGGACTGTCGCCTCCCGCAACCGCGAAGCGACCCACCGCAGCCCGACCAACGCACCACCGGCCGCAACGACGATCGGCAGCCGCTCGCCGAGCCGCCCCAGGTTGTAGAGCAGCGCGGTGTCGTACACGACGAGGACGAGCGCCCCCAGGGCCCCCAACGACCCGATGAACACGAGCAGTCCGGGCACGGAGCCAGGGGTACGCCGGCTCGCTCCGCCGTCACGCGCGGCGAGCCAGGCGAGGAAGCAGGGAGTCAGCACGGCCGAGACGCCCCGCACGACGAGGTCGTCGACGGTGTACGGATTCCGCAGATCCCACTCCACCAGGCAGAACACGACGGTGTACGACACGGAGGCCAGCGGCAGCAGCGCGGAGCGCGCGATGCGCCGGTACAACTCGACGTCCAGCCACCGCAGGACGGTGGCGAACGCCAGCAGAACGAAGGGAAGTTCCAGAAAAGCCTGCACGCGCAGCACGGAGGGCGCGAGCAGCTCGGGCGCCCCCGGAAAGGCGGCAGCGATCCACCGCAACGCGGGCTGCCCGGTGGCCAGTTCGAACCACCCCGTGGGCAGATACCGCGCGATGAAGGACGGATCGCCACGGTGCACGCGGAGCACGTACACCGTGAACAGCACCTGATTGACGTAGAACAGCCCGGTCACGACGGCCAGCGCACCGAACGGCGACATGCTCCGCCTCGCCGCGGGGCGAACCCGGACGGCCGGCTGGACCAGCAGACGCGGTGCGAGCACCAGAGCAAGCACGGTCGACCCGAGCACGAAGGCGTCGACGAGGAGCGTCACCACTGGATCACCCGGCAGCGACCTTCCGCACCCGGCCGTGCAACATCAGATAGAAGCGCTGAAGGGAATCCTCGGGACCCCCCACCACGAAGCGGTTGTCGACCTTCCCCAGGGGGTTCCACACCCGCCCGTCCGGCATGCGCACCCCGACCATCTGACCGAAGTAGGCACGCTGTTCGGCATCGAAGTCCACCCACACCGCCCCCGCCCGACGCACCAGTACCTCCCCGACGTACGCCCCCAGCCCGAAGAGCGTCTCACGCGCCCGCTCCCGCTCGGCCCCTCCCTTACGCAACCCGTCGATCAGGAAGTCGACGACCCGCAGGCTACGCTCGGAGTAGTCCAGCGGCAGCCGGTTGCGGGCGGTGACACGCACGACGAAGGCCGCGGCGTACGACCTCATCTCACCCGCACACGGAACGCGTTCCTCGACAGCGCTCATGGGACCCCACCCCTCCGCTCGGTCGGCGGGAAGGGCTGGTTCCACTCCTTCCCACTGACTGAGCGGACGCCACCTCATGAACATCACGGGTCACGCATGTGCCGATCAACACACAGGAAAGTCACAGAGGGCGTACAACCTTTGCGGCGCTTGTGCGTCGTTGAGGACGACGGTCGTCACCGAATCACAAGCCACAAGGGAACGGCGCTCGTCAGACCCCGACCGCCCACGAAGCCCGACGCGGACCGCAGCCACGACCTCGACGGTGGCAGGATCAGGGACGAGCACACAGGAGATCCGATGAATGATCAAGGCACCCCCGGCTCGGCAGAAGGCTTCAGCGTCTTCGCTGTCGACGCCAGCTGGCCGGAATCACGGCAGGTCACGGGTCACGGCTACAACCGAGCCACCGGCGACATCCATGTGTACCTGTGGTTCGGCTCTCCGTACTTCGACCCCGAGGTCGAGCACGTCACGGTCTTCACCGCCTCCTCCGACAATGCAGAGGCCGGCGAGGCCCTGGAGCGGGCTTTCGAGATCTACTACCACCCCGGCGAGGAACCCCCGGCCAGCCTGCCGGCCTCCGAACCCGTCACCATCACCGCAGACGGGAAACGCGTGACGTTCGAACTCTGGCGCAACAGCAGCAACCGTTACTGGGTGGCACGGGGATGCGTCGATAGCGCTGAAGTGGTCCTGTCCGGCTCCGAGATCGAACCCAGCGAGCTCAGCCTGGTCCGCGTGAGCGACCTGACCTCGTTCTCGAACCCATTCGCGCCCCTCGGGTAACTGCACTACACGGCAGCCCTCAGCCCACTGCCCGGGAAATGATCTCCGGCTCAGCCGCACTGGTCAGAGCCATTGGCCCCGGCCGCCGCTCCAGCGCTCAGCCTGCCCCCACCGCTTAGCGCCCACCCCTACCGCCCGGCCGGACCGCCGCCGCGGCTTCCCGCGCGCGTCGCGTCCCGGCAGAGCAGCCGCAGTGATCCGTCGCCGGCGAAGCAGCGGCGGGCCTCCTCGATCGGTTCCCACAGGCGCCCGTTGGGCGTGCGGACCCAGTGGTCGCCGCCCGCGGGGTGGACACCAGCCACGCCGTCCCGGGCTGTTACAGCGGCGCGGGCTTCACCCCGGAGCTGCGCGATGCAGCGGACCGGGGTGACGTCGTCCTCGTGGATCTGGAGCGGCTGTACGGCGGTTCGTAGAACACGCCGCGCCGAAGAACGGTCATACGGCGGCAGTTCACCGCTGGCGGATATGACAACGAGAGCTTGTCGGGGAGAGTCAGATTCTTTACGTAAGCCCGGTGCGGCAGTGCCTGACGGTCGCGGCGACGGCTGCCGCGATCAGCCCCACAGCGGCCGTCGCCACGCCCACCCACATCCCCCGACGATCTGGGGAGGGGACGCTCGCGTGGCGACGACTCCGAGTGGCTGTTGCGCGGGGATCCCGACTCAGGCGTACACGCGCTTGGTCACAGCCTCGCCGGCGGCATCTGCGAGAGCGTAGAAGCGCTGCAGGGCACTCAGGCGACGACACACGCCGGTCGCAAGCCACCCCGCGTCACCGAAGCCCACGAGTTCCTTGCGATGTCGCTCAAACACGTCCCATATAGTCCGAAACAGCCTCAAGTGAGCCTCCGGCGAGCACTGGTGAGCACAGGTCACGGTTCGACGCGGGAGTGTCCTGTCGCCCCGACGACATCGGGGCCGCCGACAGAGCCGAAGCCCCGGCCGGATAGGACGTCAGCCAAATCCAATCAAGCGTTTGGCAACGGTGTTTCCATTGAGAGAAGCAGACTCATAGAACATCCGGAGCTGGTCGACGGCGTTCAAGAAATTTTCCATGAGCCCAGGCCGCAGCGCACCACGGAAAAAAACTTCGAGCGCATGACGATTTCTATCCAAGAGCACTTCATTTTCATTGCGGCGAAGAAACTCCGCCACCTCCTCAACCTGCACCTCATCCAGCACAATCAGTACATCAGTCGGATCCTCGAAAGTCGCAACATGTTGCCCACCAAGGAGAATAAGCCCGGAAACTCCTGCCGTCGAATACTGCTCCCCGGTCAGCAATACGTTGACAAACCTCCAAGACTCCCCGAGGGCACATGCGAGGGGGCTCTCCGGCTTAAAATCATCGGACAATCTCCTCTCTAGAGAACCGATGTCGCGAATATTCTCCCCTGCAGAGATCTGGCACAAACGGAACGAAACTCCCATATCCGACGCCCCTTAACGTCTTGATAGATAACTATTCAACCCTACATCCAACCACACCCCATCAGGGACTTGACCAACCGACTGTCCCCAAAATAGATGCAGCTGAGCATGGGAGCCGCTCAGGAACACTGTGAAATGTTCCCGAGCGGCTCCCATCAGGCTGCAGGCGCCTTCATGTCAAACCACGTGACGCGGCGTTAGGTGCTCAGCCCCCCATTAGACCTGCCAACCCCTTCGTGAAGATGCCGGCGGTTACAGGTATGGCCGCATCGTCCGCCACGCCAATTCCGGTTGCGTCGTCCGCGCCAAGTACTGCCGTGGCTGTTATGCCGACACCTACCATGAGTGCGTTTGTGAACCAGCCATGCGAAGTCGACGTTGCAGGCTGCGTCGCCGGTTCCGTCTCAGGCAATTGCCGATTCTCGATCTTCCTCGTGCTGTAGGCTATGACTCCGGGGGATATCTTGGAAGACCAGGCATTAACCCACTCGTTCCCCTTCCTCCAGTTGCCGCCTACTTGCTCCGGGAGATCAAAGCCCGTCAGCACTGGGCGCTTGTCGCCTTCACTTCTCAGCTGAGCTTGGAGGGCCTTCACCTTCTTGGCAACGTCCGCCTTCCCTCCTCGTTCGGCCTTTCCGCCGGAATTCTTGGCGTCCCACACATAGACGGCGTTATCCGTCCAATAGATGAGGTCGGCGTATCCGTAGTTGTCTCCTGGATTCTCACTGGACCCCCCAGGGATTACGTTCTTCGGGTTCATGAGGCCGCCGGATTGAGTCAGATCCATGGTGACCTCTCCACTCCCCCTGGGCTGCACCGTACTCAGGTACCCCGCCATAAGAAGGATGGCGGTGTCATGCGCCGTCTTGTATATGCCGAAGTTACATACCCCGCAGTAGTTGTACGGATTGAAGAGCTTCGTAGCCGTCTTGCCACAGGACGCGCACGTCCCACCGCCATCGTCCACGAGCCTGTGCCCGTCGAGTTCGATGAAGCTCGTCGGGTTGCCACCGGTGAAGGCGTACCGGTTGCCCGTGTAGGGATCAGCGCCGAGCCCCATGTCCGCTAGGGCGCCGGTGTACATGTCCCGGGTGGTGAAGCGGTTCAGGCCCGGGTTGTAGTCGCGGAAGCCCATGTCGTAGGTGCCGGACTGGGCGTCCCAGCGCTTGGCGTTGAACCGGTAGGGGTTGTACGCCTCCTTTGCCGGGTCGGCCGCGTCCGGCTTGTCGATACCGGTGAACTCGGACGTGTCGTCGGAGCCGTAAGCGGTATAGCCGTACGTCGCCTTCGTGTCGCCGTTGTCGTCAGTGAGCGTCTCGACGTCGGAGTGGCCGTTGTAGCCGTAGTAGCCGTCCTCAGTGGTGCCGTCCGTGTTGTGCTTCACCTGCGACAGACGTTGGCCCCAGGGGCTGTACTGGTACGACTTGGTCAGTGTGCCGGCGACCTTCTCGTCCAGGACCTCCGAGGAGAGGCCCAGGTACTCGAAGTCGGTCGTCTTGCCGTCGACCGTCTTCGACGCGGTGCGGTCCAGCGGGTCGAAGGTGTAGGTCGTCGACTTCATCTCGCCCGTGTCGTCCATCTTCTGGGACTCCACGACGTGGTCGAAGCCGTCGTACACGCTCCGGGAGATGATCTGACCGCCCGAGGTGACCGACTCCTGGCGGCCGAACGGGTCGTAGTTGTAATTCGCCGTGCTGCTCGGCGTCGATGCGGTCAGAAGCCGGTTGCGGTCGTAGCTGTAAGTGGTGGTCGTGCCCTTGGCCGTCTGGCTGATGACGTTGGCGTTGGCGTCGTGGACGTACGTCTCGGTGCCCCCGCCGTTGCCGGTCTTGAGTGACTGGTTGAGCCGATCGGCGGGGTCGTAGGTGTAGTTTGTGGTGGAGGAGAGGTACGCCGAGTGGTTATCGGCGTTCATCTTCTGCGCGACGTCCTGCGACTTGTTCCCGTTGGGGTCGTAGGCGTAGGTGTGCGAGTCGACAAGGGTGCCGTTGGACTTTTTCTCCGCCGTCGACTTGACCTGGCCGTCCAGGAAGTAGGTGTAGTCAACGGTATTGCCGTTAGCCTTGGTCTCTTGGAGCTGCTGGCCGCGGTCCGTGTACGTGTACGACGTCACCTTCGGCGAGGAGTCCGTGGGCGTCTTGCCCACCGACACCGTGTTCACCAAGTCACGAAGGTCGTAGGTGTACTTGGAGAACTGGTCCGGGTGCGTAACCGTGTCCGACAGGCCGTTCGCGTCGTACGTGTACGACGTGGACTTCTTCTCCAACCCCGCGAGGTTCTCGGTGACCTTCTGGACCTGGTTGAGGCCCGTATAGATGAGCGCGTAGTTGTCGATCTTTGCGGTCGACGAGGTGTCGTCGATGTCGGTCAGGTTGCCGTTGAGGTCGTAGGAGTAGGCGAAGTTGCCCTTCTCCGTGTCGGCCGGGTCGCCGCTGGTGTCACGAACGAGCTTCACGCCGTCTGCCACAACGGTGCCACCGCTGTTCTGGAACAGTTGCAGCTTGGCCGCGTTGCCCTGTTTGAAGGCGAATGAGCCGAGCGAGACCCAGGTACCGGTGATCGCCGTCTGGTCGATCGTCTTGTCGGTCGTGCCGCCGTCGTATGTCACCGTGTACTTGGCCGTCGTGGCCGCGCCCGTTACCTGCGGGAACTTCACGTACGCCGTGTACGTGCCGTCTTCGGGGATGTTGAGCGTCCACGTGAAGGCGTCCGTACCCGCGCCCGACGCGTGGGCTTCGTGGTTGTAACCCTGCTGGCCGGTGATGTCTCCCTTCGTCCATGTGCCCGTCTTCGAGGTGTTCTGGGTGTCGGAGTTATCCACCAGGACGACCGACTTGCCGGCCGGGACGCCGTCGTCCGCGCGTGACTTCAGCGAGCCGTCCGGGTAGTAGTCCCAGGTCATCGTGCGGTCCGAGGAACCGCCCGCCGAGGTCAGCGTGCGCTTGGTCTGCTTGCCCAGCTCGTTGTAGTCGTAGGTGGTGACGATGTCCCACGGGTCGGTGGACGACTTCGCCCAGCCGTTGTCGAAGTAGGTGTAGGTGGTGTCGTTGCGAACCGTCTCGCCGTCCGACGGCGGCAGGGAGGTCTTGGCGACCTGGCCCACCTTGTCGTACGTCGTCTCCGTGTAGACGTCGGGATCGTTGTAGCGGGAGTCGGCCGGGTCGTAGGGCTGGTACTGCTTGACCGGGCGGTTCAGCTCGTCGTACGACGTGCGGACGGTGAAGGCGTCGGCGGAACCGGCCGCCGTCGCCCGCGGGGTGAGCACCTTGGTGGTGTTGCCGACCTGGTCGTACTCGTACTTCGTCGACCGGGTCGTGATGCCCTCGTGCGGGACCTTGACCTCGGTCTGCTTGCCCCGCTCGTCGTAGGTGACGGTAGTCGTGTTGTTCTCGGCGTCCGTGGTCGACGTGACCAGGGAGTCCTTGTCGTAACCCTTCTTCGACGTTTTGCCGGCCGCGTCCGTGACGACTGTGGCCCGGTGGTCAAGGTCGTAGTCGGTCTTGGTCGTGTAGTCGGTCGTGTCGGCGGTGACGTTCTTCTTCGGGTCGATGACCTTGGTGACGTTGCCGACGCTGTCGTACTCGTACGAGACCTTGTCACCGCTCGCGTTGACCGCGGAGGTGAGCTGGTAGATCTCGTCGTAGGTATTCGTCGTGACGTAGTCGGTCGAGTCTGACGTAGTCGCCGTGCCCTTGGGCTCGGTCGTCGTCTTCAGGTGGCCGACCTTGTCGTAGGTGTACGACGTGGTGCGCGGGGCAGCCTGGTTGTTCGCCGGCGCCGTCGCCGACGTGACCTGGTCCGCATTGTCGTACACCGCTGTCGACACAGCGCCGTTCGGCGCTGTCGTAGTGGTGACGTTATCGTTGGCGTCGTACACCGGTGCGGGCGTGGTGATCAGAATGCCCGCCGCCTGGTCTTTCGGCACCGTGTTGACCAACGGACGCCCGAACACGTCGTACGTCTGCGTGGTGACCTTCTGGTTGGCGTCGGTGACCTGGGTGACCTGGCCGCGCTCGTCGTACACGAACGTCGACGCGTTGGACTTCGCGTCCGTGATCGTTGTCGGGTAGCCGGTCAGTCCGAAGCCGCTGTACGTCGTCGGGTTGCCGTTGGCGTCGGTCGCCTTGGTCAGCTCGCCGTAGGCGTCGTAGTCGTACTTGGTGGTGTAGTCGTCCGGCACCGTCGTGGTCGCGACACCCTTGGGGTCCGTGACCGTCTTGAGGTTGCCGAAGCCGTCGTAGCCGAACTGCCAGGCCCGGCCCTCCGGCGACGTCTTGCGGAACAGGTCCGCCGAGAAGCCGTCCGCGCGGGTCTGGTACTCGTACTTCGAGACGTTGGCCGGCCACTTGGTGCTATCGGTGACGCAGGTGGTCGTCTGGTCGGGCACGCCCACCTTGTTGTTCTCCGCGTCGCGCTGCCAGAGCGGGTAGCCGGTCTTCTGGTCGTAGCAGTACGCGGTCTTGGCGCCGTTGTCCTCCTCCATGTACGTGACGTTGTTATCGGCGTCCCAGCTCATCTTCGTCGTCTGGGACTTGGCATTGGTCGTCTGGACGCCACGGCCGAAGTCGTCCGTCACGTACTGCGTGGCGTGCGACTCGGCATCCGTCACCGTGGTGTCGGTGAAGTTGGTGTTCGCGGTGTCGGCCGCGTAGGCGAAGCCGGTGTCACCGCCGAGGCGGTCGGTGATGGTCTTGGTCCACCAGTGGTACTTCGGGTCGTCGCCGGTCTTGGGCTCGTTGTACGTCAGGTTGGTGGCGTGACCGCGGGGGTCGGTGGCCTTGACCAGCTTGACGTTCTTGTTGCCCTGGGTGGCGTCGTAGGTGAACTTGAAGTTCTTCGGCTGGCTGGAGCCGTCGCCGTCGGTGAACTGGCCGAGCAGGCCCTTGGTCGTGTAGTAGAAGGAGACCTTGCGACCGGAGATGTCGGTCATCGACTTCACGTGGTCGTAGATCTTGGAGTTGGTCAGGTTCGTGCCCGTGACCTTGGCGCCGGTGTCGTCGATGTAGTCGTACGACGCGTCGCCCTTCTTGTAGTAGTCGACCGTGAGGGACTGCCGGCCCGCGGGGTCGGTGATGTAGGTGAGGAACTTGGTCGGCTTGTTGTTGGACTTGCGTTCCTCGTACGTGTAGGTCTGCGCGTTGCCGTTCTTGTCGACCACCGACGTCAGATAGCCGTCACAGCCGAACAGGAAGCGCGTGCCGTCCGGGCGCAGGAGCGTCCAGGCGTCGGGGACGGGGTCCTTGTCGGGGGTGCAGTCCAGGCCCGCCTTCATCGTGATCCGGTAGTGGACGCCCGCAGGGGCCTTCCAACTCCCGTCCGGTTGCTTGGTGAAGACGTGCGTGGTGCCGTCACCGTCCGGCAGACGGATCTCGGTCGGGTTGGGGTTGGGGTGGAAGTCCAGCGGCGCGCCGAGGCGGATGGGGCCGGCGAGTTGGGCGGACCAGCCTGCGCCCGACACCGTGTCGCTGGTGTCGAGGGAGTTGTAGGCGAGGCGGGCGAAGGTCGTCAGGCCGCGGCCGGGGTTGGTGAACGCGTTGTACGACCACACGGTGTTGCCGGAGGCGAGGTTGTTCATCACCGTCGATCCGGCACCGGTGTTCTTACCCGTGTAGGAGTAGAACTTCTCCAGGCCGAGGGTGTCGGAGGTGGGGTCCTCGACGGCCACGTTCTGGTTGAGGGTGGGGATGCCGCCGGTGCCGGCGGACAGCCAGCTGCCGTCGGAGACCTTCTTGACGTCCCAGCCCAGCACGTAGTTCGTACGCTTGCTGCCCGAGTCGGAGTTGATCGGTGTCTTGACCTGCGCTTGGATCGTCGCCGACTGCCCGGGGGACAGGGGCGGGATGGCGGTGGAGAGCTGGTTTCCGCCGTTCGTCACGTCCGTGCCGTCGGGCAGCTTCCACGTGTACGAGAGGACCCGCTCGCCACTCGCCCACGCGGAGCTGGTGGTGTTGGTGACCGTGAAGTTGACCGTGTACGTCGAGTTGGGGGTCATGCGGGCCGGGGTCTGCGGCGCGTAGTAGGTGTCGTCCGTGGTGGAGTCGACGTAGATCACGCGCAGCAGCGGGCCGAGCTGCGGGTCGGGCGCCTCGGAGGACAGGAACAGGGTGCGTTCCTGCGGGCCGGTGGTGGTCTCGTCCTTCAGCTTGACCAGCGCGCCGTGGTTGGAGGACGGGGTCTCGATCCAGCCCTGAGTGAGGGATGTGGCGTCCCACCAGTGGCGGCCGACTTCCGAAACCTGGGCGACCGTGTCGGAGACGGTCCCGGAGTAGTCACCACCGGCTGTGGTCCAAGGGGTGCCGGTGGCGGCGTTGTTCCAGGTGGCCTGGGTCTCGTTGAAGTCCTTGTTCAGGCCGTGGAGTTCGTAGATCGCACCGTTGGTGTCGGTGGTGGTCTCCGCACCCCACATGAACAGCCGCGACTCCAGCACCGTCGCCGTCGTCGGAATACCCGACGTGGTGAACTTCAGGGCTGCGCGGGCCTTGCCGTAGGTGGTCGAGTTGTTGCCCACCTCCAGCCACTTCTGGCCCACCCCGAACGACTGGATCGCGTCCTCGTTCGTCGTCGGCTGACCCGACGACAAGGTGGTGTCCGTGGCATCGGACGTTCCCTGAAGCAGGCGCATCGTGCGGCCCGCCTTCGGCACACCCACGATCCGCGTCGGGGAGCCGAGCAGCTGGCCGTCCTTGGTCTTCACCGCCAGCTGGTAGTAGTACGACCGGCCGATCTCCACCGAGGAGGAGTCCGGTGTCGGGGTCGCGGTCGTATCCGTGTACGCCGTGGCCGACTTGTCGATCGGCGCCACCAGCGTGGCCGCGGACGGCGTGAACGCCTGCTGCGTGGAACGGTGCAGCTGGTACTCCACGATGTCCAGATTCGAGTCACCCGTGGTGTTGGAGTACGCCTTCCAACTCAACTCCGGGCCAGTCGAGTGCACGACCGTCGGCGAGTTGAGGGTCGTGCCGACCTTGCCGTAGGTGACCGTCAGCCGCGGGATCGTCGAGGTCTCGCCGCCGTAATCGCCGTCACCCGACTCATAGCGGGGGCCACCCGTCGGAGCGCTGGCCGACTCGTCGGTGGCCTTCAGCACGAAGCCGTTGTTGGTGGACGTGCCGTCCAGCCACTTCTGCACGGTGTCCGTGACCGGGAACTTGTGCCACTGGTTGTACTCCCCGGTGTCCTTCACGATGGAGGCGGGGTTGACCAGGCGGATCGCGTCGGCAACCGTGCGGTGGTTCGCGTCCCCGGTGTCACCGAGGACGACCTTGCCGGCGGTGCCCTTGGCGAACGACAGCTGGGAAGTCCCCAGCTGCTTCCACACCGGGCTCGAACCCGCGCTCTGGTCGACGGTGTAGTTAGCCGTGACCGGGGTGCCGTTGTTGTCGTAGGTCACCGTGTAGGGGGCCACGGTCGTGGCGTCCGACAGCGGCGCGAAGTGCGCCTCGACGGTGTAGGTGCCGGTGTCCTTGACGGTCGGCTGCCAGGTGTAGGACTCACCCGTCAGGCTGTTCTTGTTGTAGCTGTAGTCGTTGCCGATGTTGACACTGCCGATGGTGCCCACCCGCGGCCAGTCACCCACCGCAGCGGTACCCGCGTCACCGTCGTCCACCTGCACCGTGGTGCCGGACAACTCGCCCACCAGGCCACTGGTGTTGGACCAGGTCGCCGTCGCCTCGTCCCACGCCCCGGTCGCCCGGTAGGCGCCGATTGTCACGTCGTTGGCGTTGGTGGTGTGCGCCTGGTCGAAGTACATCTCCAGGTGCGCGGAATCGATCTTCGTGCCCGACGGGAGCTCACTCAGCGGGAACTTGATCAGTGAACGGGCGGTGCCCGTGTCCGTCTTGCCCGCCGACAGCTTCCACGTGGTGTTGAAGTTCGTCGACGCCTGATCCGACAGGACCATCGTGTCCTGCGAATCCGTCGGCGACGGCGCGATCGTGATCGTCGGGTCGATCACCACCGGGTACTGGCGGTCCTTCGACGCCAGCCATCCCGCATCCGGCGTCACCGTCAGCTTCCACGACTTACCGTCGTGGGTCAGCGTCTGGCGGACCTTCGTACTGTAGGTCTCACCGAAGACGGACTTGTCCGCCTTCTTCGCGTCCGTCATGAACGGCGCCGGAATCACCATCACCGGCGTATGCGGCAGCTCCCCGTACAGCGCGATCGAGCCGTCCTTGCGCGCCTTCGGCGTCAGGCCGGCCGTGTCCAACGTGAACACGAACTTCAAGGGACTGGTGGGCCGTTTCGCCAGGGTGATGTTCTCCTTCACCCGGCCCCGGCCGACCCCGTACTCCAGATCCGCGCCATGCACCGCATCCCGGTACGTGACCGTCGAACCCTTCACCGCCGGCTTCAGCCTGCCGTCCGCGCCTTGCAGACCGAGCGTGACCGACCGCCCGTCCGGCGACCGGAAACGCACCAGACGGCCCGCATCCGAACCGAACCAACTCCGGCCCTCGTTCGTCGTGTTGGCGAAGTCGAAACCCTTCGCATCCGACGCCCGCACAGCCGTGTCGATCGGCTTCCAGGCCGCCTTCTTCCCCGAGCCCGAGCGGTACGACATCGGCACCGCCGACAACTCCGCCTGCACCCGGCCGTCCGACATCTGCCAGAACCGCGCCGTCGACGTACGCCGTCCCGTCAGCTCCCGCACCCGCTTCGCCGCCGGGGCGTGCCTGCCCTTCGGCAGCTTCTGCCGGTCCGCCACCCCCACCTCGTTATGAGACGGAGGCTTGGCCAGCCCGGGATCGTCATCGTCGCCGAACCAGCCCTTGACGGTGTCGACAATCCCCTTGCCGCCACCGGAACCGGACCCGCCATGGTCACCGGATGCGGGTATCGCATAAGCGGCCTGTGGCAACGCGGTACTCGCGACCGCGGACACCACAAGGCACGCAATAAGCCTGCCCAATCTGGGTTTCACTGCAACCCTTTCCTCGGCCCTGCCGTCATAAACATCGACCCAAAACCGCTCACCCGCCCCCACGAAAAGCAGGGCACACGGAACGGCGCCGCGGTTCTAATCACCCCGCTGCCGGCCCGTCAAGTGACCACGCAGATCACGACAGTTCACTCATCACCCGAAATCGGCGCCCGGTTTGTCCCAGCAGTAGCGCACCCCGTCCGGCGTCCTGTATAAGAACCCGGCTCCGGAAATCCCGGCGCACGCACGCGAATTCCGGGCGGCCGATTTTCAAGTGGCCGGTTCTGATCGGCTGATTTCAAGGGGATGTTTATGGGCGACGAAGATCAGGAAATGCCGGCGGGCGCGGCAGACGCTGCCGAAACCGGCGAGGCCGGTGCGAATTCCGGACCCGAAGACGCGGCCCATGCCCGCAGCACCGCCCGCCCCGACCGCACCGGTCTCCTCATCGCCGGCGCCGTACTGGCCGCCTGCGGCGGGCTCGTGCTCTACGGCGTGTTCGGCACCGCGGACAAGCCGAGCAAGCCGCCCGTCCCCACCGCCGCCGTGACGTACGAGGTCTCCGGCGAGGGCACCGCCGACATCGCCTACCAGGGCCGTAGCGAGGCCGGGACCGCCATCGTCGACCGTGCCGTCACGCTGCCGTGGACGAAGACCGTGCGGGTGCCGCTCGGCAAGGCGCCGCTTGTCTCGATCACGCTCGGCGACAAGGGCGGGCAGGCCAGCTGCTCGCTCGCCGTGCGCGGCAAGCACGTCCAGACCGCCTCCGCCTTCGGCAGGTTCGGCCGCGCCACCTGCCAGTCCGAGCTCGCCTCGCCGACGCCGGCGCCGGAGCGGACGGAGGCCGCCGGATGAGTCCCCTGCGACGGAACACGTACCGTCTCGCGCTGGCCACCGCCGTCGTCCTCAGCGTGGTCTGCCTGTCGGCGCGCAGCCACGCGGGCACCTCGACTGCGGCCGCGGGCAAGGCGATTCCGCGCGGTGCGCTGCGTACCGTCCCCGTGCCCGTCGGCACCGACCCGGGGCATCGCGTACTGGCGGCGCGCGGCACCGATCCCTTCCGCATGGTCGGGATCACCTGGTCCGACGCGCGGGCCGAGCTCGGCGGTACGGCCCAGGTGCGTACCCGGGACGCCGGGACCGGCCGCTGGTCGGACTGGCGCACGCTCGATGCCGACCTGCGCGCTCCCGAGGCGGGGCCCGACCGCGCGTCCAAGGGGCTGCGCGGTGGCACCCAGCCGCTGTGGGTCGGCCCGTCGGACGGGGTGCAGGCGCGGGTCACGGGAGCGGCCAGGGGGGCCGGACTGCCGGGCGGACTGCGCGTCGACCTGGTGGACCCGGAGGCCGGGGGTGCGGCCCCGGAAGCCACGCAAACCCCGGTGAACTCGGCCTACTCGCCCACCGCCGCCGGTCGGCCGGACATCGTGCCCCGCTCCGGCTGGGGTGCCGACGAGTCGATGGTCGTGGATCCGCCGACGTACACGACCGACACGAAGGCCGTGTTCGTACACCACACCGCGGGCACCAACGACTACACGTGCGCCGAGTCCGCGTCGACCATCCGCGGCATCTTCGTCTACCACGTGCAGAGCAACGGCTGGAACGACATCGGCTACAACTTCCTCGTCGACAAGTGCGGCACGGTCTTCGAGGGGCGGGCCGGCGGTGTCGACAAGCCCGTGCTCGGCGCGCACACCTACGGCTTCAACACCGACAGCAGCGGGATCGCGGTCCTCGGCGACTACAACACGGCGACCGCGCCGACCGCCGTCCACGAGGCGATCGCCAAGCTCGCCGCCTGGAAGCTCGGGCTGTACGGCATCAACCCGTCGGGGACCGTGGTGATGGCGGCGGCCGCCGACAACGGCAAGTACACCGCAGGCCAGTTGGTGACCCTCAACCGCATCTCCGGTCACCGCGACGGCTATCCGACCGAGTGCCCGGGCAACAACCTCTACGCCGACCTGCCCGCCATCCGCACCCTCGCTGCCGCCGCCGACTCCCCCGCTCCGACGGACGACATGAACGGCGACGGACACGCCGACCTCGCCGCCGGCGTCCCCGGCGCCACCGCCAACAGCCAGGCGGGGGCCGGCCAGATCGGCGTCGTACCGGGAGCGCCCTCCGCGCCGTACAGCGGGAACCGTCAGGTGATCACCCAGGAGTCGGACGGCGTGCCGGGCGGTTCGGAGGCCGGGGACGGGTTCGGGTCGGCCATCGCCTACGGCGACTTCGACCACGACGGCTACCGGGACCTGGTCGTCTCCTCGCCCGGCGAGGAGGTCACCGCCGGCGCGACCGACGAAGGTGCGCTGAGCCTGCTGCGCGGCACCGCGAACGGGCTCACCGGGCAGGCCGGGATGATCAACGAGCCGACGGGGGCGCGCGCGAGCGGCGCCCGCTTCGGTTCCGCCGTGGCCACCGGCGACTTCGACGGGGACGGCGGTGACGACATCCTCGCGGTGGCGCCGGGCGCGGGGCGCGCCTGGGCGGTGGACGGGGCGGACCGTACGTTCTCCGCCTCCGTACCGCTGTCTCAACTCGCGGGTGAGAGCGGGGCGGTGACCGATGCCGCGCTGGCGGCCGGCGACTTCGACAAGGACGGGTACGCGGACGCCGCCCTCACCTACCGCACCGCGAGCGGCGCCACTCCGCTCGTCGTGCTGCGCGGTGCGGCGAGCGGGCTGCGTACCGACGCGCCCGACGTGTTCGCCGACAAGGGCGGTACGGCGCTCGCCGCGGGTGACCTCGACGGGGACGGCTACACGGACCTCGCCGTCGGCCGGCCGGACGCGGGCACCGGCGGTGAGATCGCCACGTTGCGCGGCGCGGCCGGCGGGCTCACCGACACCGGGGCGCCCGTCGTCGGACTCGGGTCCGCGGGTGACCGGTTCGGGGCCTCGCTCGCCGTGGCCGACGTGAACGACGACGGCTACGCGGACGTCCTGGCCGGGGCGCCCGGCACCGATGTCACGGTCTCCGGCACCCCCGCCGCCGACGCGGGCGCCGCCGTACTGCTGCACGGCAGCGCGAACGGGCTCACGGCCACCGGTGCCGACGTGTACGACACCGACCGCGCCGGGGTGCCCGGTGCCGCCGAGGCGGGCGACCGCCTGGGCAGCGCGGTGTCGCTCGCGGACCTCACCGGCGACGGGGCCTTGGACCTCGCGGTCGGCTCCGACGGCGAGAACACGGGCGACGGCACGGTCCTCACGCTGAACGGCGGTGCGGACGGGACGCCGGTGCCGGAGAGCGGGACGTACTACGGCCCCGTGGCACTCGGTCTGAGCACCGGTTCGGGCCTGGGAGTAGGCGCCGTGCTGGCCCGGTGAGCCGGCGCCGCAAGGCGGAATCCCTCCCCTGGGCCGGGGCCCCCGACGCACTGCACGGGGCCCCGGCCGCCGCTCCAGCGCTCAGCCTGCCCCCACCGCTCAGCGCCCACCCCTACCGCCCGGCCGGACCGCCGCCGCGGCTTCCCGCGCGCGTCGCGTCCCGGCAGAGCAGCCGCAGTGATCCGTCGCCGGCGAAGCAGCGGCGGGCCTCCTCGATCGGTTCCCACAGGCGCCCGTTGGGCGTGCGGACCCAGTGGTCGCCGCCCGCCGCCCACCACTCGGCGCCGACCTGCCGGACGATCACCTCGCCGGCGTACGCCCCGAGCCCGCGCAGCGTGTTCTGCACAGCGGCAGGCGGCGTCCCTTCGCGGCGCAGGTCGTCGATCAGCCGGTCCACGCTCCACAGGCTCTGCGCCGAGTAGTCGAGGCGCAATCGCGCCCCTTCCCGCATCGTCGCCACCGTGTCCGCCGCCCACCGCCTGGGCTTCGCCGCAGCCGAGGGCCTGATGTCTTGCTGTGTCGTCACATCCGGAAGAGCGCGACGCCCCGGCGTTTCGTCACAGGGATCCGTGCCGTGGCCGAGACCGGCGCAGGACCACCCCACCTCCACCCCAGGACAGTCACAGGACTCCCCCAGGTGCGAGGTTTCGAGGGGGAGGCCGCAACCGTGGGTCCGGATCGGGGGTGGAACAGAGCGAATCCGGGTCGGGCCCGGTGTCCGCGGGCCGTCAGCCCCGCACCCGCGCCCGCCGTGACACCACCGCCTGCAGCACCCGCCGCCCCTCGTTCGACACCTGCAGCGCGCTGCTCAGCCCGTCCCTGCCGTGCCCGGCGAGCAGTTCCAGGACCGCGATCTGGCGGCGCAGTTCGGCGGCGACCAAGGGGGACATGCCCTCCGTACGGCCCTCGCGGTGAGAGTCGACCGCGTCGTCGGCCGAGGCCGTGCCGTCCTCGCCGGGTTCGAGGAGCCGGTGGATTTGGAGCGAGGCGACCGAGCAGGCGTCGGCCCACACCCGCAGCGCGGGGGCCGTGCGCTCGGGCGGGGCGGCGTCGATCATCCGGTGGGCCAGCAGCGCGGCCTCGTCCTCGTCGGGCTTCTCGGGGGCCGCCGCGTCGAGCGTGGCGCGCACCTTCTCCAGGCGCTCGGCCCAGTCCCCGCCGACCACGAGACTCGCCCAGAGGGGTCGCAGGACCTCGTTGTCGCCGCCCAGCAGCGGTACGCACCGATCCAAACAAGCCAACCCGCTGGCAGCCAGTCCGCGTTCGTCGGCCTGAGCGATCAGTTCCACCAGGCTCATCCACGCCTCCCCAACCAGGGCGAACAGGGCGCCGACCTTTACGGAGCCCGCACTCCCCCTAACTGCGTGCGATGAGCCTGGAGTGTCACAGGGGCCCCGTTTTGAGCCGGTCGGGGCGGCTGAGGGTGAGGTTTTCGGCCAATGGGCCGTGGCTGAAAGGCGGCGGCCGCCGGCAGGGGCGGCCGCCGGAGACGGCCGACCCCCTCAGCCCAGCCGGCCGGCCAGCGTCTTGAAGTCCGTCCAGGAGAGCTCCGGATTCCCGGGGTCCCACAGCTTCTGGACGGTCGCCCGCAGCGGCATCCGGATTCCGTCGGCCACCTCGTCCTGCGTCTGGGCGTCGGCGATGTCGCACCACACGGCGAAGGACGCGCCGAGGATCTGGCCGTCGTACCGGGCGGGGACGGCCGTCGTGCCCCGCACCACCCGCGGGGTCCACTGCTCGTAGATCCGCTGTCCCGTGGGATAGACGAAGGTCTGCGGCTCGCCGAGGACGTAGTAGAGGAACTCGTCGTTGTAGTTGATGACCCTCCGGCCCGCGCTCAGGTAGTCGACGGGCGGCCGGGCGCCGTACTCCTTGCCGGTCCAGTAGGCGACCTGGAGGTCCTTGGCGGGGCGGACGGACGTGTCCCGGTAGAAGCCGTCGTTCCACGCCCGCATGGTCCGGTGGTGGGCGCGGACCGTGTCGGCGCGGTCGTTCATCCAGTTGGTGGTCAGGTCGGCGATGGTGCCGCCGGAGCCGTACTTCTGCTGGGCGGCGGCGGCCAGTTGCGGGTAGGAGGCCGCCGGGTCGGACGCCATCAGCGCCAGGTACTCGTCGCCGCCGAGGTGCCACTGGCTGCCGGGGAACACGCCGGCGAACTCGTTGAGGAGGTCGTCGATGAGGGCGGCCGAGGCGGGCTTGGAGATGTCGATGGCGCCGCTCGTCGGGACGCCCTGAGCGTTGCGCAGCTGCAGCTCGGGGTGGGGGGCGAGGACCGCGCCGAGGTGTCCGGGCGAGTCGATCTCGGGTACGACCGTGATGTGCCGGGTGGCCGCGAGATCGACGATCCTCTTGACCTGATCCTGGGTCAGATGGACCTTGGAGACGATCTCGGGGTGGGTCTTGGACTGGATCCGGAAGGCCTGGTCGTCGGAGAAGTGCAGCCCCAGCTCGTTGTACTTCAGGTCGCCCAGTTCCCGCACCCGGTCCTCGATCCAGGACTCGGTGAACGGCTTGCGCGCGATGTCCAGCATGAAGCCGCGCCGCGGCTTGGCCGGCTCGTCGCGCACGACGCCCTCCGGGGCCGAGCCGCTGCCCTTGATCTCCTGCTTGAGGGTGCGGGTGCCGTAGAAGACGCCCGCGTCGGCCGGCCCGGTGATGTTCACGCAGCCGCTGTGCACGGTCATGGAGTACGACTCCGGGTTCGCGCCCTTGCCGCCGCCCAGCGCCAGCCGTACGTCCCCGGCATGCGAGTCGTCCGTCTTGCCCCCGTACGACAGGCCGAGCTCACCGGCGATCAGTCGGCCCTCGTCGGCCAGGCTCTCGTCGCTCACCACCACGCGCTCGCCGTGCGCCGGGCGCCAGCCGGGGCCGCGCGCCGGGGTGTGGGAGCGCACCGCGGGGATCGTGCGAGGCGCCTGTGACATCGGATAGGAGCGGTGGGGCGACGCGCTGCAGGGATCGGGGGTCGAGGTCGCCGCCGTGCCCGTCGAGGCCTGCCCGTCGCCGTCGCCGAGGAAGGCCCAGACCCCGGCTCCGAGCCCGACCACGACCATGCCGGCGATCGCCGCGACGACCGCGGTCCGCTTCCGACCGTCCTGCTGCGGGGATGTCCTGCGTCTGTGCTGGCTCACGGCGCCAACCTACGTCCCATATCCGTGCGATGCGTCCACCACCCGTTCCCAAACTCTCCCGTCCGAGTGAAATTCGGGTCTCTCGCGGACACGCCGTGACCGGTCTCGGTAGCGTGACGACACATTCCTCACACCCTCCCCTGCCGTACGCCCAGCCCCATGCCAGAGCCCCATCCCCTGCCACAGCACACGTGACGCGAGGAGCCACGCTGCCTGCGCACCGTCTCCCGTACACCTCCCGGCATGCCGCCGGGCACGCCTCCGGGCCTCCCTCCGGATTGTCCGCCGGACATACGGCCGACCGGGTGGCCGCAGCGGCGCTGCCGGAGCAGACCCGCTGCTCGCCGCCCCGCGACCCGCTGGAGAGGTTCAACGCCGCGCCCGCCGACGAGGCGCGCGGCACGCTGCTGACCTGCCTGCGCAGCCTGCGCTGGGCACGCCGGCTGGCCGACCACCGGCCCTACCCGGACCTGGACTCCCTGCTCGCCGCGGCGGACGAGGCGGCGTACGACCTCACCCCCGGGGACCTGGCGGAGGCGCTGTCGGGCGAGTACCTCCCGAAACTTCCGGACGGAACGTACTCGGCCGCCCATACGGCACTGAGCGCCGCACACGCCGCATACGAGGCCCGCTTCGGTCACGTCTTCGTCATCTACCTCGGCGACACACCTGCCGAGGAGACCCTCGACCGCGCCCTGGAAGGCATCCGGTCACGATTGGCGAACGATCCGGAGGAGGAGCGGGTGCTGACCGCGGAGGAGCTCCGCCGGCTGGCCCGCGGCCGCCTCGCCGCCCGCCTCGGGCGGGGCGCCGGGCCGTGAGGGCGCGCGCATCCGGCGGTAGCCGTGCCGCACGGCGAGGCCCGTTCGGCCATCTGCCCGGGCGTTCGTCCGGGCGACGTTGAATGCCAGTTTGATCACACAGTCAGGCCCGCTGTAAGCGTCTCATCAGTACGTGGCTACGATGCTGGGGGCCGGTGGACCGTACCCGGCCGGGCCCGACCGACAGTGAAGCCGGCGCGGCCCTAGTCTCCGCATCCGGAGGGATCTTCCGTGCCGGCTGGAACGCTGTACCGCGGCCGGGAAGGCATGTGGTCCTGGGTGGCTCATCGAGTCACCGGTGTCCTCATCTTCTTCTTCCTGTTCGTACACGTGCTGGACACCGCTCTCGTCCGTGTCTCCCCCGAGGACTACGACAACGTCGTAGCCACCTACAAGACTCCGCTCGTCGCGTGCCTGGAGTACGGCCTCGTCGCCGCCATCCTCTTCCACGCGCTCAACGGCCTGCGCGTCATCGCCGTCGACTTCTGGTCGAAGGGCCCGCGCTACCAGAAGCAGATGCTGTGGACCGTGATGGGTATCTGGGTCGTCCTCATGCTGGGCGCCATCTACCCGGTCCTCGGCCACGCCGCTCGAGTCCTGTTCGGGAGCTGACGCCGATGTCCACCTCTGAAACCACCGCTGCCGGGATCGGCCCCGTCGAGGGCGCCGCCGTCTACGACGTCGACAACCCGGCCCCCGTCATCGAGGCGCCGCGTCTGCGCACGAAGAAGACCCCGAAGTCCACTCGGGGCAACTTCGAGATGTACGCCTGGCTGTTCATGCGCCTGTCCGGCGTCGTACTGGTCGTCCTGGTCCTGGGCCACCTGCTGATCCAGCTCGTGCTGGACGGCGGCGTCTCCAAGATCGGCTTCGCCTTCGTGGCCGGCCGCTGGGCCTCCCCGTTCTGGCAGGTCTGGGACCTGCTGATGCTGTGGCTCGCGATGCTGCACGGCGCCAACGGTCTGCGTACCGTCATCAACGACTACGCGGAGCGCGTGAACACCCGCCTGTGGCTGAAGGCACTGCTCTACACCGCCACGGTGTTCACCATCCTGCTGGGCACGCTGGTGATCTTCACCTTCGACCCGAACATCCGCTAGGCACGGGGCTGAGGTATTCCACTCATGAAGATCCACAAGTACGACACCGTCATTGTCGGCGCCGGCGGCGCGGGCATGCGCGCGGCCATCGAGTCGACGAAGCGCAGCCGCACCGCGGTCCTGACGAAGCTCTACCCGACCCGCTCCCACACGGGCGCCGCGCAGGGCGGCATGGCCGCCGCGCTGGCCAACGTGGAGGAGGACAACTGGGAGTGGCACACCTTCGACACGGTCAAGGGCGGTGACTACCTGGTCGACCAGGACGCCGCCGAGATCCTGGCGAAGGAGGCCATCGACTCGGTCCTCGACCTGGAGAAGATGGGCCTGCCGTTCAACCGGACGCCCAACGGGACGATCGACCAGCGCCGCTTCGGCGGTCACTCCCGCAACCACGGCGAGGCCCCGGTCCGCCGCTCCTGCTACGCGGCCGACCGCACCGGCCACATGATCCTCCAGACGCTGTACCAGAACTGCGTCAAGGAGGGCGTGGAGTTCTTCAACGAGTTCTACGTCCTCGACCAGCTGATCACCGAGGTCGACGGCGTCAAGCACTCGGCGGGCGTCGTGGCGTACGAGCTCGCGACCGGCGAGATCCACGTCTTCCAGGCGAAGTCCGTGATCTACGCGTCCGGCGGCACCGGCAAGTTCTTCAAGGTGACGTCCAACGCGCACACGCTGACCGGTGACGGCCAGGCCGCCGTCTACCGCCGGGGCATCCCGCTGGAGGACATGGAGTTCTTCCAGTTCCACCCGACCGGCATCTGGCGCATGGGCATCCTGCTGACGGAGGGCGCCCGCGGTGAGGGCGGCATCCTCCGCAACAAGGACGGCGAGCGCTTCATGGAGAAGTACGCGCCGGTCATGAAGGACCTCGCGTCCCGTGACGTCGTGTCCCGCTCCATCTACACGGAGATCCGCGAGGGCCGCGGCTGCGGTCCCGAGGGCGACCACGTCTACCTCGACCTCACGCACCTCCCGCCGGAGCAGCTGGACGCCAAGCTCCCGGACATCACGGAGTTCGCGCGCACCTACCTCGGCATCGAGCCGTACACGGACCCGATCCCGATCCAGCCGACCGCGCACTACGCGATGGGCGGTATCCCGACGAACGTCGAGGGTGAGGTCCTGGCGGACAACACCACCGTCGTCCCGGGTCTGTACGCCGCGGGCGAGGTGGCCTGCGTGTCGGTGCACGGCGCCAACCGCCTGGGCACCAACTCCCTGCTGGACATCAACGTGTTCGGCCGCCGTGCGGGCATCGCCGCGGCGGACTACTCCAAGCGTGCCGACTTCGTCGAGCTGCCGGAGAACCCGGAGTCCCTGGTCGTCGAGCAGATCGAGCGGCTGCGCGACTCCAACGGCACCGAGCGGGTGGCGGAGATCCGCCGCGAGCTGCAGGAGACCATGGACGCCAACGTCATGGTGTTCCGCACCGAGCAGACGATCAAGACGGCTGTCGAGAAGATCGCCGAGCTGCGCGAGCGCTACAGGAACGTCTCGATCCAGGACAAGGGCAAGCGGTTCAACACGGACCTGCTGGAGGCCATCGAGCTGGGCAACCTGCTGGAGCTGGCCGAGGTCATGGCGATCTCCGCGCTGGCCCGCAAGGAGTCCCGCGGCGGCCACTACCGCGAGGACTACCCCAACCGCGACGACGTCAACTTCATGCGCCACACCATGGCGTACCGCGAGGTGGGCGACGACGGCACCGAGTCCGTCCGCCTCGACTACAAGCCGGTCGTCCAGACCCGCTACCAGCCGATGGAGCGTAAGTACTGATGGCAACCCCTGTTCTGGACCAGGTGGAGGCGGAGGCCGCGGCGTCCCCCTACATCACGGTCACCTTCCGGATCCGGCGCTTCAACCCGGAGGTCTCGGCGGAGGTCCACTGGGAGGACTTCCAGCTGGAGATGGACCCGAAGGAGCGCGTCCTCGACGGTCTCAACAAGATCAAGTGGGACCTGGACGGCACGCTGACCTACCGTCGCTCCTGCGCCCACGGCATCTGCGGCTCGGACGCGATGCGGATCAACGGCAAGAACCGCCTCGCCTGCAAGACGCTGATCAAGGACATCAACCCCGAGCAGCCCATCACGGTCGAGCCCATCAAGGGTCTTACGGCCCTGAAGGACCTGGTCGTGGACATGGAGCCGTTCTTCCAGGCGTACCGCGACGTCATGCCCTTCCTCATCACGAAGGACACGAACGAGCCCACGCGCGAGCGCCTGCAGTCGGCCGAGGACCGCGAGCGCTTCGACGACACCACGAAGTGCATTCTCTGCGCCGCGTGCACGTCGTCCTGCCCGGTCTTCTGGAACGACGGCCAGTACTTCGGCCCGGCCGCCATCGTCAACGCGCACCGCTTCATCTTCGACAGCCGTGACGAGGCGGGCGAGCAGCGCCTGGAGATCCTCAACGACCGTGACGGTGTGTGGCGTTGCCGCACGACCTTCAACTGCACGGACGCCTGCCCCCGCGGCATCGAGGTCACGAAGGCGATCCAGGAAGTGAAGAGGGCGCTGATCACGCGCCGCATCTGATCTCCTTCAGTTCGCACCAGAGGGCCCTGTTTCCGGAGTGACGGAAACAGGGCCCTCTCGTGCTTCGGCAGCCGTGGGAACGCCTCGTCCGGGCGGGTGAACAGGCGGTTCGGCGATCCTGACGCGCCTCGGTCCGCCACGGCGCCGCTCCCAACCTGACGTCATGTCAGCTGAAGAGTCGTACGACCTGCTCGGGTTCGACAACGTGGTGCTGCCCGTCGGGGATCTCTGCGAGGCCGTGGCGTTCTACGCGAGGGCCGGATTCGCCGTGGGGTACCGGTTCGACGAGGGTGGGCTCGCGCTGCTGCGGGTCGGACGTGAGACGCCCGGGATCCTGCTGCGGGCCGAGGAGGAGTTCGGGCGCCGGCCGCCGCTGTGGCCGGCGCCCCGGGTCTGGCTGGAGGTGCCGGACGCGCGGGCGGTGGCACGACGGCTCACCGGGGCCGGCATCGCGCTGCTCGACGGGCCCACCGCCGTGGCCACCGGATGGGCCGTAGAGGTCGCCGACCCCTGGGGGAACGTCCTCGGGTTCGCGGACTACTCGAAGCGGCCGGAGCTCGGGCGCAGGTCCCTGCAGCTCCCGAACAGGCAACTCCACCAAGCCAGTTGAACGCGTTCAAAAACAGGTCTACAGTCACCTCTGTCAGCGTTTTGAACGCGTTCAAGAAGGGGTGGGGGCATGGACCGCACGGTCATCGCCTACGTCATCTACCTGTTCGTCAGCATCGGGCTGACGGTCTGGGTGGCCCGCACGCTCAGCCGTAACGGGCGGGTCTTCCTCGCCGACGTGCTGCACGGGAACGAGAAGCTCGCCGACGCCGTCAACCACCTCCTGGTCGTCGGCTTCTACCTGGTCAACCTCGGCTTCGTCGCGCTGTACCTGAGCGGCGACGAGACCATCGAGGACACCCGCGGGATCTTCGAGGCCCTGTCGACCAAGCTGGGCGTCGTGCTGCTCGTGCTCGGTGTGATGCACCTGGGCAACGTGTACGTGCTGAACCGGATCCGGCGGCGGGGCGTCATGGAGCGGGAGCAACTGCCGCCCGTGGCGCCGCAGGAGTGGATCGCCCCGGCGAGCCGGGCGTGAGCGCGGTGGCGACCGCCGAGGGCCGGGGCGCCGTGCGCGTCCCGGTCCGCCGGCTCACCGTGCTGTACGACGCCCAGTGCGCCCTGTGCGCCCATGTCCGCGAATGGCTCGTACGGCAGCCGCAGTTGGTGCCGCTGGATCTGGTCGCGGCGGGGTCGCAGGAGGCCCGGCGGCGCTGTCCCGGGCTCGACCATCGCGCCACCCTCGACGACGTCACCGTCGTGGGGGACGGCGGGCAGGTCTACCAGGGCACCGCCGCCTGGATCGTCGTCCTCTGGGCGCTGCGCGAGCACCGCCCGCTCGCCCACAAGCTCAGCACCCCGGCCGGCATCAGGCTGGCCAAGGGCGCGGTGCTGGCGGCCGCCAAGTGGCGGGGCGCGCAGTGGGGCGGGACGGCATACCGGAGGGCGGACGGGTGGGCGTACCGGCCGGACCAGGGGTGGATCTACTCTCCACCGGCCTGTGACAACGGCGGCTGCTCCAGTCGTTAGGCTTTTGTTCCGTGTCCGCCAATGCCGAATCCCCGAAGAACGGGTCCGTGACGAACGCTCCCGTGACGAGCCTGAGCGAGCGTGCCGAGGAGGCCGGAGGGCTCAGCAAGTCCGAACAGACCCGCGCGCTGATCCTGGAGACCGCGATGCGGCTGTTCCAGGAGCGCGGCTACGACAAGACGACCATGCGGGCCATCGCCCGCGAGGCCGGGGTCTCCGTCGGCAACGCGTACTACTACTTCAGCGGTAAGGAACACCTGATCCAGGGCTTCTACGACCGGATCGCCGCCGAGCACCGGTTGGCGGTCCGGGCCGTCCTGGACCGGGAGACCGACCTCGAGGCCCGGCTGGCGGGCGTGCTGAAGGCATGGCTGGACATCGCGCGGCCGTACCACGAGTTCGCGGTGCAGTTCTTCAAGAACGCCGCCGACCCGGACAGCCCGCTCAGCCCCTTCTCGCCCGAGTCGGAGCACGCGCGCGCCCAGGCCATCAGCGTCCACCGGGAGGTGCTGGCCGGGTCGAAGACCAAGGTGCCCGCGGAACTGCGGGACCTCCTGCCCGAGTTGATGTGGCTCTCGCAGATGGGACTCGTCCTGTACTGGATCTTCGACCGCACCGAGGGACGCGAGCGCAGCTACCGGCTCGCCGAGCGGGGGGCCAGGCTCACCACGCGAGGCGTGATCCTGGCCCGGTTCCGCGTGCTGCGCCCGCTCGTACGCGAGGTGCACGAGCTGTTCACGGACTTCCTGCCGGGGATGACGAAGGTGTTGCCGGATCCCGCGGGCAAGAAACAGAGCACCTGATCGACCCCCTGGCCGGGGATCCGGTCAGATCCAGTCCAGCCGCCACAGCCGGAACACGCCCGTGCCGTCCTCGAGGTACTGGCCGCCGCCCACGTCCTCGCTGCTGACGACGTACTCCTTGCTCTGCCACAGCGGGATCAGCGGGACGTCGACGGCCACGTCCGCCTGCAGCTCGCTGAAGTCCTTCGCGGCCGCGCTGCGATCGGCGTACTGCCGGGTGCCCACGATCAGGCTGTCGACGGCCTTGCTGCTGTACCCCGTGTTCATGGAGCCGCCGGTGCCGACGAGCGAGCCGCCGAAGGTGTCCGGGTCGGGGAAGTCGGCGACCCAGCCGACCGCGTACGCGTCGAGCTTGCCGGCCGCCCAGCGCTTCTGGAAGTCGGTCCACTCGTAACCCCGGACATCCACCTTGAACAGGCCGCTGGACTCCAGCTGCCGCTTCAGCTCCGCGGCCTCCTCGGCGCCCGAGCCGCGCCCCCTGCCGTACCCGAAGGTGAAGCGGACGGGGACCGAGACGCCGGCCTCGGTGAGCAACTGCCGGGCCTTGGTGGCGCTCTGCGTGGGGTAGTCGTCGAAGAACGAGGTGGTGTGGCCGGTGATGCCGGTCGGGATGAGCGAGTACAGCGGGTCGACGGTGCCCTCGTACACCGTGGCGGCGAGCCGCTCCCGGTCGATCAGCCAGGCCATGGCCCGGCGCACGCGCGCGTCGTGCAGCGGCGAGGTCGCGCGGGTGTTGAGGTAGAGGTTGCGGGTGTCGGAGCTCTCGGACTCGGTGACGCGCCGGTGGGGGTCGCTCGCCGAGAGGGTGGACAGGACGCCGGGCGGCAGCGTGCGCGTGGCGACGTCGATCTGCTCGGTCCTCCAGGCGCTGTCGAGATGGTCCGAGTCGCTGTAGTAGCGCAGCTCGACGGGGCTGCCGTCGCCCTTGGCGTCGCCCTGGTACTTCGGGTTGGGCTCGAGGACGGCTCGCTTGTTCGTCGTGTACGACGTCAGCCGGTAGGGCCCCGTGCCGTCGACCCGGGAGCCGGTGCGCAGGGCCTTCGCCGGGTACTTCTCCCGGTCGACGATCGAACCGGCGCCCGTGGCCACCTTGAACGGGAAGGTGGCGTCCGGCGACGACAGACGGAAGGTGACGGTGGCGCCGTCGGCGCTCACCGAGCCGAGCGTGGAGAGCAGGCTCGCCGGGCCGAGATCGGAGTTGATCCTCTTGACCCGGTCGAAGGAGTACTTCACGTCCTCGGCCGTCATCGTGCGCCCGCTCGGGAACTTGAGCCCGTCGCGCAGCACGCAGCGATAGGTCTTCAGCCCGCTGCCCACGAAGGCGCAGCTCCTGGCCGCGTCCGGCACGGGCTGGGCCCCGCCGGGCGCGAAGGTCAGCAGCGACTGGAAGACGTTGCTGTACAGAGCCCAGGAGCCCGCGTCGTAGGCGCCGGCCGGGTCGAGCGCCGTGACGGCGTCCGTCGTACCGACCGTGATGGTCTTGTTCTTGCTCCCTGATGACGGCATCATCTGCCAGCCGCCGACTCCCACCGCCGCCAGTACCAGCAGCGTCGCGAGAATCCGCATGCGAACCGATCGCATGGTGGTGCCCTCCCCAGGCCCGTCGACCGGGCCCTACCCACGTCGTGCACAAACGCCACTCCCCTAAGTGGCGCGGCTCACCTAATCACACGTGTTTCAGCCGGGGGAAGAGCAATCTGCCGAGATGAGCAAGAACTTACCGAGCGACTGCTTGCGGGCGAGTTTCACGGCGGCTTCACACACGGCATGCCGCATGCCGCTTACGCGCGCGTGGACGCCAGCTCGATCACCGTGATGTCGGACGGCGCTCCCACGCGCGTGGGCGGCCCCCAGGCGCCGGCGCCCCGGCTGACGTACAGCTGGGTGTCGCCGTAGCGCTCCAGGCCCGCGACGGTGGGATTCGCGGCGGCGGCGATGAAGTTGCCGGGCCAGAGCTGGCCGCCGTGGGTGTGGCCGGAGAGCTGGAGGTCGACGCCGTGCCGGACGGCCTCGTGGATCTGGACCGGCTGGTGGGCGAGCAGCACGCACGCGCGTGCCGGGTCCCGGTCGCCGAGCGCCTTGCCGAAGTCCGGCCCCTGCCCCTCGCTCTCGCCCTGGAGGTCGTTGACCCCGGCGAGGTCGAAGCCGGGCAGCTCGGTGCGGGCGTTCTCCAGTGGGTGCAGTCCGAGGTGCCGCACCTCCTCGACCCACTGCTCGGCACCGGAGAAGTACTCGTGGTTCCCGGTGACGAAGTACGACCCGTGCCGCGCCGACAACCGGGCGAGCGGGGCCGCGGCCGGGCCGAGGTCCTTGACGCTGCCGTCCACCAAGTCGCCCACCACCGCGATGAGATCGGGCTGTGTGGCGTTGATCGTGTCGACGACCGTCTGCGCGAAGCCGCGGCCGAGGACCGGGCCCAGGTGGATGTCGCTGACGACGGCGATCCGGAAGCCGTGCGCCGCGCGCGGGAGTTTGGCCAGCGGGACCGTGACCCGCTTCACGCGCGGCCCGCGCAGGACGCCGTACGTGCCGTAGCCGACGGTCGCGACGGCGGCGGTGGCGGCGGCACCGCCGACGACCCGGGAGACGAAGAGGCGACGGGAGGGCGCGGGGCGGGGCGCCTCGGCGGGGGCGGAGACTGGCGCAGGTGCGGGGGCGGGCGCGAGTGTCCCGACAGGTGTCCCGGCGGGCTCCTGTCCCAGCTCCTGCTCCTGGTCCTGCGTCGGCGGTCCCGCCGGCACGGTCGCCGGCACGTCGCCCGGGGCCGGCTGCTGCGCTCGCCGCTCCGCCAGCCGCCGCAGCAGGGGGCGTACGACCTCTCCCGCCAGCACCGCCAGCAGCAGGTAGATCGACAGGGCCATCCAGAGAAAGCCCGGCCACGCCAGGGTGCGCTGGAGCCAGAACGGGGCGCCGGAGCGCTCCGCGACCAGGGCCGCGATCATCAGGACCGGGCCCGCGACGAAGAGCGCCGTACCGGTGCGGCGCGCGCGGCCGGGGCCGTCGGTCGTGTCCCGGACCAGTCGGCGCCAGATGTACCAGTGCAGTCCCGTCACGACGGCCAGTACGGCCAGGGCGACGAGCACGAAGACGATGACCACCCTGCTGTGTCCCCCGTAGTCCTTCGGCTGTGACGTCCGACGTGCTTCGGCTATGACATCCCGCGCATTTCGGCCATGGCGTGCGGCGTGCTTCGGCTAGGGCGCGCGGCGCAGTGCGCGCAGACCGCGCAACCCGATGACCCCGATGATCGTCCCCAATACGAAGGAGACGACCGCGAGCAGCAGATGCACCCAGAAGTACGCCGTCGGGTGCCCGCCGTCGAAGGCGAGCCCGCTGCCGTCCTTGATCAGATTTTTGACGAAAGTGACCCAGATGATCCAGCTCCACACCCCGAAGGCGAGCAGGAACCAGGACACCGGGCGGCTGAGCTTCATACGTCCAGTATCACCACCGGCCGTTCTGTGCCGTGTCCGGGGTGGGGCGAGAGGCGCGACATCACAGCCCGCGACCGGTACGTTCTCGACCGTGCCCGCACCCGAGAAGACCGCCAGGCGATCACTGTTGGTCACGTCTGCCACGCTGCTGTCTCTTCCGCTCGCCGCGCTCGCCGCACCCGCCGCCCTCGCGGCACCGGGGCGGTCGGCGAGTCCGTCCACCGCTCCCCCGGCGCACATGTCGACGGTCGGCGGGGCCCGCCTCGGCCGGGCCGGCACGCAGGTCAACCTGGGAGCCGGTGTCCCCGTGCTCCCCAAGGGCCTCACCGCACGCTCGTGGATCGTCTCCGACGCCGAGTCCGGCGAGGTGCTCGCCTCCCACAACGCGCACTGGCGGCTGCCCCCGGCGAGCACGCTGAAGATGCTGTTCGCCGACACCCTGCTGCCGAAGTTCCCGAAGACGACGAAGCACAAGGTGGTGCACGCCGACCTGGCGGGCATCGGCGCCGGCTCCAGCATGGTCGGGATAAAGGAGAACCAGACCTACACCGTCCACGACCTGTGGCTCGGCGTCTTCCTGCGCTCGGGCAACGACGCCGTGCACGCGCTGTCCGCGATGAACCACGGCGTCGGCCGGACCGTCAAGGACATGCAGGCGCACGCCGACGAACTCCAGGCCCTCGACACGCACGTGGTGAGCCCCGACGGTTACGACGAGAAGAGGCAGGTCTCGTCGGCGTACGACCTGACGCTGTTCGCCCGCTCCGGACTGCAGAAGAAGGACTTCCGCGAGTACTGCTCGACCGTACGGGCGAAATTCCCGGGCGAAACGAAGAAGGACAAGAAGGGCAGGACCGTCCATCAGTCCTTCGAGATCCGGAACACCAACCGGCTGCTGAGCGGCGACTACGACGTCCCGGTCTACCAGGGCATCGCGGGCGTCAAGAACGGCAACACCACCAACGCGGGCGCCACCTTCACCGGTGTCGCCGAGCGGAACGGCAAGGTGCTCCTGGTCACCGTCATGAAGCCGGAGAAGCGCGACCACAACGAGGTCTACAAGGAGGCCGCCAAGCTCCTCGACTGGGGCTTCCAGGCGGCCGGCAAGGTGCGGCCGGTGGGCGAGCTGGCCCCGCCGAAGAACGCCGCCCGGCCGAGCGGGCAGCCGGGTTCGGCGACCCCGGCCCGTGACGCGGGCGACAGCCCCTCGGCGAAGCCGGTCGCCGCCTCCAGAAGCGGATCGCGCGGGATCGTCATCGCGCTGGCCATCGCCGGCGGGGCGCTGGTGCTGCTGGCGGGCGGGGTGTTCCTGGTCAATCGCCGGTGGCCGCTGCCGGATCTGGTGCGCCGTCGGTCTTCTTAGCCTCGGCGTCGGTCTTCACGTCGGCCGTGGCCGTCCAGGCGGCGCAGAACAGCACCAGTTTCGCGGTGAAGTTGATCCACAGAAGCAACGCCACGGGCACGCCGAACGCGCCGTAGATGCTCTTCGTGGCGACGCCCTGGATATAGCCGCTGAGCAGCAACTTCAGCAGTTCGAAGCCGACCCCGCCGATCAGTGCGGCCTCGATCACACTGTGGCGCGGCGGTTCGACGCCCGGCAGCAGCGTCAGGACGTAGAGCAGGAGCAGGAAGTTCGCCAGGACGGCGACGGCGAACGCCGCGATCCGCAGCAGGATGCCGCCCGGGCCGGAGCGGTCGATGCCCAGGTGGTCGATGATCCAGCCCACCAGCGCGGAGGCGACGGTGGAGATCGCGATGGTGGCGAGGAAGGCGCCGCCGAGGCCCACGAGGATTCCCGCGTCCTTGACCTTGGCCAGGATGGGGTTCCCCTCGCGCGCGGGGAGGTTCCACACGGCGCGCAGGCAGTCGCGGATCTGCCCGACCCAGCCGATACCGGTGAACAGCAGCACGACACCGGCGACGAAGCCGACGGTTCCGGCGTTGTGGACCAGGGAGTTGATGTCCAACTGGTCGGAGAGGCCCGGGAACTGGTCGGCGATCGTGTCCTGGAGCCGCTTCTGCTGCGCCGTGCTCAGCGTGCCGGCGGCGATCGCGGCGACCAGCGTCAGCAGCGGGAACAGCGAGATGAAGCTGATGAACGTCATCGCGGCGGCGAGCCGCGCCCACGCCCCCTCGCCCAGCCGCTCGTACGCCCGCCACGCGTGCGACGCCATCAGGCGCGTCACGAGCGGCCCGACGCCCGGGAGCTTCTTCAACCAGTCCATGATCCGACTCTGTCCCCGCCGCTCTCGTCGCCGTCGGTGCCCTCGTTGCGGAACACCCACGTACGGGTACCCCAGAAACGCAGGCACGTGGCGAGCACCATGCCGACACCTGCCCCGGAGACGGTGTCGGCACGCTGCGAAGTGAGCCCGAAGCCATAGTGGCTGACGGCGATGCAGCACAGCTGCACGAGGGCACCCGCGAGGTTCACGGCGACGAAGACGACGTACGGGCGCATGCCCTGCACGCGCGCGTGCCGGTAGGTTCCGCGCGCGTTGCCCACGTACGCGACCGTGCAGCCCGCGACGAAGGACAGCGCCTTGGCGGTGAGCGGGCCGAGGCCGACGGGACCGCGCAGGACGCTGAACAGGGTCAGGTCGGCGACGTAGGCGAGCAGACCGACGGTGGCGAAGCCGAGCAGCTCGCGACGGTGCGGCGCGAGGCGCGAGACGGGAGGTGAGACGGGAGGCTGGACGGAGGGCGAGGCGGAAGACGAGACGGGAGGCGAGGCGCTGTGCGGAACGCTCACCAATTCGCCACCGCCAGGCCGTACATCGCGAGCCAGGCGAGTCCGATCAGCGCCAGGGCGCGGTCGCGCAGGACCACGTCCTCGGGCTCGCCCGCGATGCCGCGGTCGGCGAAGACGGCGTACCTGAGGATC
This sequence comes from Streptomyces sp. NPDC046805, assembly GCF_040645355.1. NCBI lineage: Bacteria > Bacillati > Actinomycetota > Actinomycetes > Kitasatosporales > Streptomycetaceae > Streptomyces > Streptomyces sp. NPDC046805. Next base: position 87,261 of record NZ_JBEYYC010000011.1, read on the forward strand.
GCGAGGATGAAGGGGACCATCGACAGCTGCCGCCAGGGCAGCACACTCGTGTGCGGTACGCCGCCCTCCTCCAGGGCCCACATGCAGTACGCGAGGACGGCGACACCGGCGGCCAGCTGCCAGACGAAGCGGAGGTAGCCGCTGGTGTACTCGGTGAGCAACGCGCGCGTGGCGCCCTCTTTCCCCGCCATCTGGACGGCCTCGGAGTAGCGCTTGGCCGACACCATGAACAGCGCGCCGAAGCCGGTGGTGATCAGGAACCAGCGGGACAGCGGGATGCCGAGCGCGACTCCGCCGATCGCCGCCCGCATCAGGAAGCCGGTGGTGACGACGACGAGATCGACCACCAGGACGTGCTTGAGGCTGACGCAGTACGCCAGCTGCATGCCGAGGTACGCCACCAGGAGCACCGCGACCAGCGGCGAGGTCAGCAGGGCCGCGGCGGTCGGCGCGAGGACCGCCAGCGCGCCTCCGGCGGCGTACGCCACCGGCACGGGGACCTGCCCCGCGGCCACCGGGCGAAGGCACTTGACGGGATGGGCGCGGTCGGCCTCGGCGTCGCGGGCGTCGTTGATCAGGTAGACGGCGGCGGCGCAGGCGGTGAACAGGACGGAGACGAGGGCGACCTGGGCGATCGCATGCCGGGAGAACAGCTGCCCCGCGGCGGCCGGGGCGGTGACGACGAGGACGTTCTTGACCCACTGCCGAGGCCGGGTGGTCCTCAGCAGACCGCTGAGCACGCCGCCCGGAGAGGATGCCTGACGGGGCGGGGCGGGGTGCCGGCGCTGTTCCAGGAGGTCCGCTCGCCCGGCGTCCACTGTCTCAGTCACGCGCACCGCCTCCCATCCAGCGCGCCCCGAGCCGCGCCGTGAGTGCACCCAGGGCCGCGCCCGCGGCCACATCGGTGGGGTAGTGGACACCGACGACCAGGCGGGAGAGGCACATGGCGGCGGCCAGCGGCGGAATCCCGTACGCCCCGAGCGTTCCCAGCGTCCCGAAGGCGACGGCCGCGGCGGTGGCGGAGGCGGCGTGCGAGCTCGGGAAGGAGTGCCGGCCGGCCGTACGCACCAGGGGCTCGACGTGTGCGGGGCGCGCCCGGCGCACCACGCGCTTCACGGCCATGCTGGTGAGGTGCGCCCCCGCGACGAGCGCCGTCCCGCGCAGCCAGGAGCCGCGCCGGGCGCCGTCCGCGGCCGCGCCGACGAGGCCGGCCGCGAGCCACAGCGCGCCGTGCTCACCGGCCAGGGACAAGCTGCGTGCCGCGGCCGCGACGCGGTGATCGGCACCGCAGGCGCGGAGCGCCGAAACGATGCGGTGGTCCATGTCGTCCATGTGGACTCACTTTTCACCCCCGGCACCGTCGGACCTACGGCAATATTGAGCGACATCCCATTAATCACCCATTTCGGGGAGAGGTCTGATGTTTCTGAATCAATCGTCGATATAAGGGCGATACGGTCGCCCGCATGTCTGGAGACACTGTTTCCGTCACGGGGTGGGGCCGCACCGCCCCCACCTCCGCCCGGCTGATCCGCCCGCGGACGTACGAGGAGGCCGCGGCCGCCGTACGCGACTGCGGCACCCGCGGAGGCATCGCACGAGGCCTGGGACGGGCGTACGGGGACGCGGCGCAGAACGCCGGCGGGGCCGTGCTCGACATGACCGGTCTCGACCGCATCCACGCGATCGACGCCGACGGCGGCACCGTGCTGTGCGACGCGGGCGTCTCCCTGCAGCGGCTGATGGAAGTGCTGCTGCCCCTCGGCTGGTTCGTGCCGGTGACGCCGGGCACCCGCCAGGTGACCGTCGGCGGAGCGATCGGCGCCGACATCCACGGCAAGAACCACCACGTCTCCGGCGCCTTCTCGCGCCATGTGCTCGCCCTCGAACTCCTCACCGCCGACGGCGAGATCCGCGCGGTCGGCCGCGGCACGCCCCTGTTCGACGCGACCACCGGCGGCATGGGCCTGACCGGGGTGATCCTCACGGCCACGGTGCGTCTGCTGCCGGTGGAGACCGCGTACATGTCGGTCGACACCGAGCGCGCCACCGACCTCGACGACCTGATGGCCCGTCTGACGGCGACCGACCACCGCTACCGCTACTCGGTCGCCTGGATCGACCTGCTGGCCCGGGGCGCGGCGACCGGCCGCGCGGTGCTGACCCGCGGCGACCACGCGCCCCTGGACGCGCTGCGCGAGGGCACGCGCGCGTGGCGGCGCCCGCTGTCCTTCCACCCGCGCCGGCTCCCGGCCGCCCCCACCGTCCTCCCGGAGGGACTGCTCGGCCGGACCAGCGTGCGCTGGTTCAACGAGCTCTGGTATCGAAAGGCGCCCCGCGCGCGTACCGGCGAACTCCAGCGCATCTCCACCTTCTTCCACCCCCTGGACGGGGTGCCCGAGTGGAACCGGATCTACGGCCGCGGCGGCTTCGTGCAGTACCAGTTCGTCGTCGGCTACGGCCAGGAGGAGGCCCTGCGCCGGATCGTGCGCCGCATCTCCGAGCGCCGCTGCCCGTCCTTCCTCGCCGTCCTCAAGCGCTTCGGGGAGGCGGACCCCGGCTGGCTCTCCTTCCCGGTGCCCGGCTGGACGCTCGCCCTGGACGTGCGGGCCGGCCTGCCCGGCCTCGGCGTCTTCCTCGACGAACTGGACGAGGAGGTCGCCACGGCCGGCGGGCGTGTCTACCTCGCCAAGGACTCCCGGCTGCGGCCGGAGTTGCTCGGCGCGATGTACCCCCGGCTCACCGACTTCCGCGCCCTGCGCGCGGAGCTGGACCCGCGCGAGGTGTTCGTCTCGGACCTCGCCCGCCGCCTCGGTCTCTGAAGCCCCCTTACCCCCTTAGGAGCTGTCGTGAAGGACGCCTTCGGCATTCCCCAGTCCCTGCTCGTTCTCGGCGGCACGTCCGAGATCGCGCAGGCCACCGCGCACCGGCTGATCGCCCGCCGCACCCGCACGGTGTGGCTGGCGGGCCGCCCCTCGCTCGAACTGGAGCTGGCCGCCAAGCAGCTGCGCACCCTGGGGGCGGACGTCCGTACCGTCGCCTTCGACGCGCTCGACCCCGAGTCCCACGAGGAGGTGCTCGGCAAGGTCTTCGCCGAGGGCGACATCGACATGGTGCTGCTCGCCTTCGGCATCCTCGGTGACCAGGCGACCGACGAGCGCGAGCCGGTGAACGCGGTGCGCGTCGCCCAGACCAACTACACGGGCGCGGTGTCGGCGGGCCTGGTGAGCGCCGCCGCGCTCCAGGCCCAGGGGCACGGCTCCCTGGTGGTGCTCTCGTCCGTCGCCGGCGAGCGGGCGCGCCGCTCGAACTTCATCTACGGCTCCAGCAAGGCCGGTCTGGACGTCTTCGCGCAGGGTCTCGGCGACGCGCTGTACGGCACCGGCGTGCACGTCCTGGTCGTACGGCCCGGGTTCGTACGGTCGCGGATGACGGCCGGCCGCAAGGAGGTCCCGTTCGCGACCACCCCGGAGGCGGTCGCCTCGGCGATCGAGCTGGGGGTACGGCGCCGCTCGGAGCTGGTGTGGGTGCCGGGTGCGCTGCGACTGGTCATGGCGGCACTGCGGCACACCCCGCGCGCGTTGTTCCGCCGACTGCCGTTCTAGGAGCCGACTGCCGGTCCGGGACCGGTCGCCATTCGCCCGGCGACCGCTACCGGCTGGCGATCGTCCCGCGATCCGCGTGACCGGCCTGCGGGGGCACCACGGCACCGCCGCCGAAGGCGAACTCCCGCAGCTTGCGCCACACGCCGTCGGTGCCCTGCTCGTAGAGCGCGAAGCCGGTGCAGGGCCACTCGGCCTCGAAGCCGGCGAGTTCCCGGAACGCCCGGTCCATCGCCGCGTCGTCGATGCCGTGGGCCACCGTGACGTGCGGGTGGTACGGGAACTGCAGCTCGCGCGCCACGGGACCCGACGCGTCACGGACCTGCTGCTGCAACCGGGTGCAGGCCTCGGCGCCCTGCACCACCTGCACGAACACGACCGGCGACAGCGGCCGGAAGGTGCCGGTGCCGGACAGCCGCATCGGGAAGGGCGGGCAGGCCGCGGCGACCTCGGTCAGATACGCCTCGACGGCCGGCAGCTCGGCGCGGTCCACCTCCGTCGGCGGCAGCAGCGTGACGTGCGTGGGGATGCCGTGAGCCGCGGCGTCGCCGAAGCCCGCGCGCCGCTCCTGGAGCAGGCTGCCGTGAGGCTCCGGGACCGCGATCGAGACGCCGATCGTTACGGTCCCCACGTCGTCTCCTGTCGTCGTGTCGCTTTCAGCTGTCAACCATCGGCCGGGGCGCCGGTTCGCACTCCGCCGTCATGTCGTTCGTACTAACCGTCCGTTTATCGACTGTACGACCACGGCTGTCCCCTGGGCAGGCGCAACCGGAGTGATGTGCAGCGCTCTGCCCAGGGGTACGTCGGTGGGGTACGTCGGTGCGGTCGTGCGCGTCAGTGCTTGGCGGGCAGGAAGCCCACCCGGTCGTACGCCTGGGAAAGGGTCTCCGCGGCGACGGCTCGCGCCTTCTCCGCGCCCTTGGCCAGGATCGAGTCGAGCGTCTCGGGGTCGTCCAGGTACTGCTGGGTCCGCTCCCGGAACGGCGTCACGAACTCGACCATGACCTCGGCGAGGTCGGTCTTGAGCGCGCCGTACATCTTGCCCTCGTACTCGCGCTCCAGGTCGGCGATCGCCTTGCCGGTGAGCGTGGAGTAGATGGTGAGGAGGTTCGACACGCCCGGCTTGTTCTCCGGGTCGAAACGGATCACCGTCTCGGTGTCGGTGACCGCGCTCTTGACCTTCTTCGCCGTCGCCTTCGGCTCGTCGAGGAGGTTGATCAGGCCCTTCGGCGTGGACGCCGACTTGCTCATCTTGATCGACGGGTCCTGAAGGTCGTAGATCTTCGCCGTCTCCTTGAGGATGTACGGCTTCGGGATCGTGAAGGTCTCGCCGAAGCGGCCGTTGAAGCGCTCGGCCAGGTCGCGGGTGAGCTCGATGTGCTGGCGCTGGTCCTCGCCGACCGGGACCTCGTTGGCCTGGTACAGCAGGATGTCGGCGACCTGGAGGATCGGGTACGTGAACAGTCCGACGGACGAGCGGTCGGCACCCTGCTTGGCGGACTTGTCCTTGAACTGGGTCATGCGGGAGGCCTCGCCGAATCCGGTGAGGCAGTTCATGACCCAGGCCAGCTGGGCGTGCTCCGGGACGTGGCTCTGCACGAAGAGCGTGCAGCGCTCCGGGTCGAGGCCGGCCGCGAGCAGCTGGGCGGCGGCGAGCCGGGTGTTGGCGCGCAGGTCGGCGGGATCCTGCGGGACCGTGATCGCGTGCAGGTCGACGACCATGTAGAACGCGTCGTGGGACTCCTGCAGGGCCACCCACTGGCGCACGGCGCCGAGGTAGTTGCCGAGGTGGAACGAGCCTGCGGTGGGCTGGATTCCGGAGAGCACGCGAGGTCGGTCAGAAGCCATGCCCCCCATTGTCTCAGGTCCCGGGCACCGATCCGGAACGGGCGCGAAATCGATGGGAACCGATCCGCCTCGGGCGGTGTGACAAGAGTGTGAGAACGCGCCGGCGGTACGGCCCCTCCTGTCACGGGTGACGGGGGCTCGCCGGCGAGGGGACCGGCAGGCGGGGCCGAGGCAGGAACTTCGGGACGTGTGAGACCGGAGGGGCGCTGTGGGGTTCGAGGGGAGACGAAGGGTGCTGCGGTGCGGACGCACGGCGGGGTGGCTCGCCTGTCTCGTGCCGGTGTCGGCGGCGTTGGCCCTGAGCGGCGTTCCGGCGATGGCGGCCGCCTCGGCCGCGCCCGGGCCGGCCGGTGACCTGCCCGACATGGCGCTGGTCGTCACGGGCGCCACGGGCCGGACGCGAACGCTGCACTCCGGGGAGCCGGACTTCGCGCGCCTCTGGCAGCTGCTGCGGCCGACGGACACGGACACGGAACGGGTGCCGGAGGACTGGACGGACGGACGGTATCCGGAGGTGCGGGTCACCGTGATCTGGGGACTGACGGGAGTCGGGGGCCGGCCGCAGACCCACCGGGCACCACGTACCGATGTGGCCATGGAGCGGCAGGACCAGCTGTTCGTCGCGGCCGACGGCACTCCGTGGGTGCGGTCGGATCCGGCACCGGATGTGGCCGACGACGACATCCGCTGGCATCGAGCACCGCGCACGGTGTTCCGGCAGCTGGACCGGACGGACCTGCTCGGGCCTGCGGCGGAGCGGAAGTCGGGCTCGGGGGCGGATACGGCGACTCGGGCTGGGGTGACGGGCGGCGCGTGGTGGGCGCTCCCCGGGCTGGGCGTCGGGGTCGGCATCGGGTTTCTGATACGCCGCGCGGCGGCCCGGCAGGGTGCCGGACCGCCGCGGGAGGAACCTCGGCAGGAGCTGATCGACCTCGACGTGTGAGACGTGTCGAGGCCGGCGGCCGGAGGCCTCAGCCCAGGTCGATCTCCGGGTACAGCGGGAAGGCGGCCACGAGGTCGGTGGCCCGGCGGGAGATCTCGTCCGCGATCTTCGGGTCGAGGATGTGCTGGGCCTTGGACCGGGTGCCCTTGCTCGTGGTGCCGGGCACGGCGGTGGTGAGGACGCGGTCGATGAGGCCGGCGACCTCGTCCATCTCGGCGGTGCCCAGGCCACGGGTGGTCAGGGCGGGGGTGCCGATGCGGATGCCGGAGGTGTACCAGGCGCCGTTGGGGTCGGCCGGGATGGCGTTGCGGTTGGTGACGATGCCGGACTCGAGGAGGGCCGACTCGGCCTGGCGGCCGGTGAGCCCGTAGGAACTGGCGACGTCGATCAGGTTGAGGTGGTTGTCGGTGCCGCCGGTGACGAGGGAGGCGCCGCGACGCATCAGACCGTCGGCCAGGGCACGGGAGTTGTCCACGATGCGCTGGGCGTAGTCCTGGAAGGACGGCCGGCGTGCCTCGGCGAGGGCTACGGCCTTGGCGGCCATGACGTGCGGGAGCGGGCCGCCGAGGACCATCGGGCAGCCGCGGTCGACCTGGTCCTTGAGGGAGTCGTCGCACAGGACCATGCCGCCGCGCGGGCCGCGCAGCGACTTGTGGGTGGTGGTCGTGACGATCTGGGCGTGCGGGATCGGGTCGAAGTCGCCGGTGAGGACCTTGCCGGCGACCAGGCCGGCGAAGTGCGCCATGTCGACCATGAGCGTGGCGCCGACCTCGTCCGCGATCTCGCGCATGATCCGGAAGTTCACCAGACGCGGGTACGCCGAGTAGCCGGCGACGATGATCAGCGGCTTGAACTCGCGGGCCTGGGCGCGCAGGGCGTCGTAGTCGATGAGGCCGGTGGCCGGGTCGGTGCCGTAGGAACGCTGGTCGAACATCTTGCCGGAGATGTTCGGGCGGAAGCCGTGGGTGAGGTGGCCGCCGGCGTCCAGGGACATGCCGAGCATGCGCTGGTTGCCGAAGGCCTGGCGGAGTTCGGCCCAGTCGGCCTCGGAGAGCTCGTTGACCTGGCGGACGCCGGCCTTCTCCAGGGCGGGGGTCTCGACGCGCTGGGCGAGGACGGCCCAGAAGGCGACGAGGTTGGCGTCGATGCCGGAGTGCGGCTGGACGTAGGCATGGCGGGCGCCGAACAGCTCGCGCGCGTGCTCGGCTGCGAGGGACTCGACGGTGTCGACGTTGCGGCAGCCGGCGTAGAAGCGGCGGCCGACCGTGCCCTCGGCGTACTTGTCGCTGAACCAGTTGCCCATCGCGAGGAGGGTGGCCGGGGAGGCGTAGTTCTCGGAGGCGATCAGCTTGAGCATGTCGCGCTGGTCGTGCACCTCCTGGCCGATGGCGTCGGCCACGCGCGGCTCGACGGCGCGGATCACGTCGAGGGCGGCCCGGAAGGCCGTGGACTCGGTGGAGAGAGGTACGGAATTGGCAGGGTTCTCGGGCATCGGGGGACCTCCGACATGGCATACGGCGTGTTCGGTTCGGCCCAGGCGCACGGCACTCGTTCCCACTCGGGCCGCTCCCTGATGGTCGGTCCCATCCCAGCGCGCCAGTCACGGCCCGCTGGTCAGCCTACCGGCCGGGTCGGGGATGCCACACGACGGCGGTCGCATGTCGATTCAGCCCGTGTCCACCATGCGAGGGGGGTCGGGACGGAGATAAGAAGGGGGGTGAACTCGACCGAACCTGAACATTTCTCCGCCTCTGGCTCTGGACCCCGGGAGATCCCGTGAACGCTACGGAGACCCTCATCGCCGCTGTCGACGCCCACAGTGCGCACAACTACCACCCGCTGCCGGTGGTCGTGTCCACGGCGGACGGGGCCTGGATGACGGATGTCGAGGGACGGCGCTACCTCGATCTGCTGGCCGGATACTCGGCGCTGAACTTCGGGCACCGCCACCCGCGGCTGCTGCAGGCGGCCAAGGAGCAGATGGATCGGGTGACGCTGACGTCGCGGGCGTTCCACCACGACCGGTTCGCCGCGTTCTGCGAGCAGCTGGCCGAACTGTGCGGCATGGAGATGGTCCTGCCCATGAACACGGGGGTCGAGGCGGTGGAGACCGCGGTGAAGACGGCCCGGAAGTGGGGGTACCGGGTGAAGGGGGTGCCCGGGGAGATGGCGAAGATCGTGGTCGCGGGGGGCAACTTCCACGGGCGTACGACGACGGTGATCAGCTTCTCCACCGATCCGGAGGCGCGGGCGGACTTCGGGCCGTACACACCGGGATTCGAGATCGTGCCGTACGGGGACCTGACCGCGATGCGGGAGGCGCTCACCGAGAACACGGTCGCCGTGCTGCTCGAGCCGGTCCAGGGCGAGGCGGGGGTGATCGTGCCGCCGGCCGGTTACCTCCAGGCGGTGCGCGAGCTGACGCGGGAGCGGAACGTGCTGTTCATGGCGGACGAGATCCAGTCGGGCCTGGGCAGGACGGGGCGGACCTTCGCGTGCGAGCACGAGGGGGTCGTACCGGATGTGTATGTGCTGGGGAAGGCGCTGGGTGGCGGGATCGTGCCGGTGTCGGCGGTCGTGTCGAGCGCCAAGGTGCTCGGGGTGTTCCAGCCCGGTGAGCACGGGTCGACGTTCGGCGGGAATCCGCTGGCCTGTGCGGTGGCACTGGAGGTGATCGCGATGCTGCGGTCCGGCGAGTACCAGGCGCGGTCCGCGGAGCTCGGCGAGCATCTGCACCGTGAGCTGCGGGCGCTGGCGGCCACCGGGAAGCTGACGGCGGTGCGCGGGCGCGGACTGTGGGCGGGGGTGGACATCGCCCGGTCGGTCGGGACGGGACGGCAGGTGTCGGAGCGGCTGATGGAACGGGGCGTCCTGGCGAAGGACGCCCACGGTTCGACGATCCGGATCGCGCCGCCGCTGATGATCAGCAAGGAGGACCTGGACTGGGGGATCGACCAACTGCGGGCGGTGCTGGGCGCCTAGCCGGACAGCGTGGCGCCAGAGTGCCTCAGAGGATCACGTGCGGAAGGAAGCGGGCGTACGAGTCCGTGATCAGGCCCGACGACTCGCGGAGGCCGAGGCCCGCCGACTCGTCCTCGACGACCCAGGCGCCGAGGACGACGTGGTTGCCGTCGAAGGCGGGCAGGGGCGCCAACTGCTGGTAGCAGCAGGGCTCGTCGGGCAGGGCGGGCGGCGACCCCGGCTCGTGGACGGTGACACCGGCGCCCTCGCGGCCCAGGAGGGGCTTGGCGACGTAGCCGGTGGTCGTCGCGAGGTCGCGCGGGCCGTCGAGGTAGGCGGGGAGGAGATGGGGGTGGCCGGGATACAGCTCCCAGAGGATCGCGAGCAGCGCCTTGTTGCTCAGCAGCATCTTCCAGACGGGTTCGATCCACAGGGTGCTGCCGGTGCCGCCGCCGTTGTCGAGGGTGTCGAGGACGTGGCCGCCGAAGCGGTCGGTGGTGAGCCATTCCCAGGGGTAGAGCTTGAAGCAACTGCGGATGAAACGGAGGTGGTTGTCGACGAAGCGGCCGGAGAGCGGGTCCCAGCCGATCTCCTCCATGGAGATCCAGTCGGTGTCCAGGCCGGCCTGCTCGGCGGTCTCCTTCAGATAGGCGACGGTCATCAGGTCTTCGCCGAGTTCGTCGTCGGAGGAGTGCGCGAAGTACAGGGGGCTGCCCGGCGGGAGGAGGGCGGACTGCTTCTTCCAGGCGGCGACGAGGCGTTCGTGGAGGGAGTTCCACTGGTCGGCGCCCGGGAAGCGCTCCTCCATCCAGAACCACTGGGGTGAGGCGGCCTCGACCAGGGAGGTGGGGGTGTCGGCGTTGTACTCCAGGAGCCTCGCCGGGCCGGTGCCGTCGTAGTGGAGGTCGAACCGGCCGTAGACGGAGGGGAGTTCGGCGCGGCGGTGCCAGGCCTCGGCGACCGCCTGCGCGACGCGCGGGTCGGTGATGCCGAGGTCGGCGAACCGGCCCTCGGTGACGATGTGGCCCGCCGCCGCCAGGCACATGCGGTGCAGTTCCTCGACCACCTCCTCCAGTGCCTCGACCTCGTCGAGGGTGAAGGCGTAGTAGGCGCTCTCGTCCCAGTAGGGGCGCAGGGAGCCGTCGGGGTGGCGGGTGAGCGGGTAGATCAGTCCCTGTTCCTCGACGGTCTGCTGCCAGCCGGGGCGGGGGTCGATCGTGCGGCGTTCCATCGTGTGCCGGCCGTTCAGCCGCCGTGGCTGCCCTCATGGCCGCCGAAGCCGCCGCGGTGGACGCCGCCGTGGTAACCGCCGGAGCTCGTACGGGGCTTGGTGAAGGAGCCGCCCGTGACCCGGCCTTCCTTCTTCGTGCCGTCGTAGTACCAGGAGCCGTTGACCAAGGTCTTGCCGGATCCGCAGTTCTTGTCGGAGACGACCTTGTATCCCTTGCCGACCTGGTAACTTCCCCGGTCGACACAGCGCTTGTCGGGTTCGGAGTCGCAGGCGGTGAGGGCGGCCGCGAGGAGGCCCATGCCCCCGAGGACGACTGTTCCGGAGCGGAGTTGCCTGCGTATGTTCGCCATCTTTCGCATTCCCCCGTTTTTCGGCTTCGTTCACCTTGTCCGTCGCCGGTCAGCTTAGCGTTCCGCGCCGTGGGCTCCGAGCCTCAGGGAAGAACCCGGCACAGCGCTTCCAGCGCGCCCGCCCACGCGTGGTCCGGCGGACCGCCGTACCCGATGACCAGGGCGTCCAGCGGCTCGGCCACCGCCCGTTCGTGCCGGTAGGAGGAGAGCCCGTGCAGGGCCAGACCCTGCCAGGCCGCGGCCTGGACCACCGAGCGTTCGCTGCCGGGCGGCAGGCGCAGCACGGCGTGCAGACCCGCCGCGATGCCGGTGATCTCGATGGCGGAGACCTCCGGCGGGCGGGCGTCGAGGGCCGCGACCAGGGAGTCCCGGCGGCGCCGGTAGCGCAGCCGGGCGGAGCGGACGTGGCGGTCGTACGCGCCGGAGGTGAGGAACTCGGCCAGGGTCAGCTGGTCCAGCACCCCGCAGGTGTCGTAACTGCCCTTGACCGCCGCGCACTCCTCCACGAGGGACGGCGGCAGCACCATCCAGGCCAGCCGCAGGCCGGGGGCGAGGGACTTGCTGGCGGTGCCCAGGTACACCACGCGGTCCGGGTCCAGGCCCTGCAGCGCGCCCACCGGCTGGCGGTCGTAGCGGAACTCGCCGTCGTAGTCGTCCTCCAGGACGAGGCCGCCGGTGCGCCGCGCCCAGTCCACGACGGCGGCCCGCCGGTCGGGGTGCAGGGGCGTGCCCATCGGGAACTGGTGGGCGGGGGTGAGCAGCACCGCTCCGGCGCCGGCCAGCTCGCTCAACGCACGGGTGTCCGTGGCGAGTTCGTCGTACGGCAACGGATGCGTGGCCAGTCCGGCGTCGGTCAGCACCCGGCGGTGGCTCTCGAGGCCGTACGACTCGACGGCGATCCGACGCGTCCCGCGGGCGCGCAGAACCGCGCCGAGGATTCTCAGCCCCTGCGCGAAGCCCGCGCACACCAGGATGCTTTCAGGGTCGGCGCGTACGCCCCGGGCGCGGGAGAGGTAGTCGGCGAGGGCGGTGCGCAGTTCGGGGCGGCCGCGCGGATCGCCGTAGCCGAGGGCGTGGGAGGGGGCGGCGGTGAGGGCGCGGCGTGCGGCCTTGAGCCAGTCGGTGCGCGGGAAGGCGCCGAGGTCGGGCGTGCCGGGCTTCAGGTCGTAGGCGGGGCGGTCGGGTGCGTGGCGGCGGGGTGCGGCGGCCGGGGGCGGCGCCACCGTCCTGTCGGCCACCCGGGTGCCCGAGCCCTGCCGGGCGGTGAGCCAGCCCTCGGCGACCAGGTCGCCGTAGGCGTCGGCGACGGTGTTGCGGGCGATGCCGAGGTCGGCGGCCAGGGAACGGGAGGAGGGCAGCCGGGTGCCGGGGGCGAGGCGGCCGGTGCGGACCGCGTCCCGTAGCGCGTCGGTCAGGCCCCGGCGCAGGCCGCCCGAGCCGGCCGGTGCCAGGTGCAGGTCGACGCCCGAAGTGGCCCAGGAATCCGTCATGGGAATGGACCATAATGCCGGGCTGCTCGGCTCCTAGGGTCGAGGGCCATGAGCCTTGAGGAAACCGCCCCGTACGCCCCCGAGCACGGCCCCCGCATGCGCTGGGCTCAGCGCGCCCCCGAGGTCTACCAGGCGATGAGCCGGTTCTCCGCCGCGGCCAAACAGGGCTTGGACCCGGCCCTGGTGGAGCTGATCCAGCTGCGCGCCTCCGCGATCAACCACTGCGGGTTCTGCCTGGACATGCACACCAAGGACGCGCTGGCGGCCGGCGAGAGCGTCCAGCGGATCGTGCAGCTGAACGCGTGGCGGGAGTCGACGCACTTCTACACGGAGAAGGAGCTGGCGGCGATCGAGCTGACCGAGGCCGTCACCGTCCTCACCGAGGGGTTCGTCCCGGACGAGGTCTACGAGCGTGCCGCCCAGCACTTCGACGAGGCCGAACTGGCCCGGCTCATCGCGACCATCGTGGTGATCAACGCATGGAACCGCTTCGGTGTGGCCACGCGCGCGGTGCCGGGCCACTACCAGCCGGGGCAGCTCAAGTGAGGCGCGTGCGACCGGACATACGGCCGGAGGCCGCTCGGGACGTGCGTCCCGAGCGGCCTCCGCATGCGGCCTGTGGTGCTCCGGCGGGCCGGGTTACTTCGGCAGCCAGCCCTTCCAGACGTTCTTGTTGGCCTTGACCCAGGTCTCGGCCGCCTTGTCCGGGCTCATCTTCTTGTCAGCGATCATGCCGGCGACCTCGTTCTGCTGGGCGTCGGTCCACTTGAAGTTCTTCAGGAACTGGGCCGCCTTCTTGTTCTTCTTGGCGAAGTCGGCACCGATGTACTTCTGCAGCGGGGTCTTGGCGTAACCGCAGGTGATCTTCTTGGGGTCGGAGTCGCAGCCCTTCTTGTACGGGGGCAGCTTCACCTCGACCATGTCGAGCTGGTTGTTGAGCCACTGCGGCGTCCACCAGTAGCTGATGAACGGCTTCTTGGCCTTGTAGTTCTCCTTGATCTGGGTGATCTGGGCGGCCTCGGAACCGGCGTAGACCGTCTTGAGGTTCAGCTTCAGGTTCTTGATCAGAGCGTCGTCGTTGGTGGTGTACGACGGCGAACCCTCGAGCAGCTGGCCCTTGTTGCCGCTCTCCGCGGTCTTGAACAGGCTCGCGTACTTGTTGAGGTTCTTGGCGTTCGTGATGTCCGGGTGCTGGTCCGCGAGGTACTTCGGGATGTACCAGCCGATGTGGCCCGTCACGCCGAGGTCGCCCGCCGGTTCGATGGACTTCTTGCTGTCGACGTACAGCTTGACCTTCTGCGGAACGCCGTCCCAGTCCTCGAGGATGGCGTCGGCCTTGCCGCTGTTGACCGCGTCGAACGCGACCGACTCGTCGAGCTGCGTCAGCTTGACCTTGGTGTCGAGCTCGTGCTCCAGGAGGTACTGCGCCACGGCCGCGTTGGCCTCCGCGCCGACCCAGGAGGGCACGGCGATGGTGACCTGGCCGGAGCTGCCCGACGACGAGGTCTTGGCGGCGGCGCAGGCGCTCATGCCGGTGAGGCCGAGGACGACGGCGCCGGCGGTACCGGCCAGTCGGAGGTGCTTTCGGTTCATCATGTGGGCGTGTCTCTCGTTTCGGTCGGGCGAATTTTCCTGGGGTTCCCGAACTTCTGGGTTTCCTGGTGTTCCTGTGAGGGGAGCGGCCGGGTCAGCGCGAGGCGGCCGCCCGGTCGGTGCGTTGGGTGGTCCGGTCCAGGACCAGGCCGAGCAGGACGATGGCGACACCGGCGGTCAGGCCGGTGCCGAGCTGGCTCTTCTGCAGGCCGAAGACGACGTCGTAGCCGAGCGCGCCGGAGCCCACGAAGCCGCCGACGATCACCATGGCCAGCACCAGCACCACGCCCTGGTTGAGGGCGAGCATCAGCGCGGGACGGGCCAGCGGCACCTGCACCTGGCGGATCTGCTGGAAGCTGGAGGCACCCATGGAGCGGGCCGCCTCCAACGTCGCGCCGTCGACGCCGCGCAGGCCCTGCACGGTGATCCGGACGACGGCGGGCAGCGCGTACAGCACGGCCGCGGCGACGGCGGCGGCACGGCCCACGTTGAACAGGGCCACCACCGGGATCAGATAGATGAACTGCGGCAGCGTCTGCATGGTGTCCAGTACGGGACGCAGCACGCGTTCCAGCAGCGACACCCGGGCCGCCACCACACCGATCGCGAAGCCGAGGGCGAGGGTGACGACGACGCCCGCGATGGCCTGCGACAGGGTGTCCAGGGAGTGGCCCCAGACGCCGATGACACCGACGCCGGCCATCGCCAGGGCGGCCGTGCACATGGCGCCCCAGCCACCGGCGAGCAGGGCGCAGACGGCGGCCAGCAGCACCAGCGACCACCACGGCGCGATGGTCAGGCCGGTGCGGATCGGGTCGAGCACCCAGGTGGTGAAGCCGTCGGCCCACGGGCGGGTGCCACCCACCACGGGGACGCCCTGGGCCATGTGGCTGGTGAACCAGTCGACGGCCTGGTTGACGGGCTGGGAGATGTCCACGGTCCAGGGGTCGGGCCACTCGGAGATCAGCAGCGTGCGTCCGGCCACGGCCAGCGCGGCGAACGCGCCGGCCACCAGGGTCCAGGCACGCCAGCCGTGCAGCCAGGCGGAGCCGGCCGGGGCCGTGCCCGCGCCCAGCCGGTCGCCCGCGGCGGAGGTCGCGCGGTCCAGCCACACGGCGAGCAGCACGATCGGGATGCCCGCGGCGAGCGCCGAGCCGACGTCGACGGTGGACAGCGCCTGGAACACCTCTTCACCGAGGCCGCCGGCGCCGATCACCGAGGCGATGGTGACCATCGACAGGGCCATCATGATCGTCTGGTTCAGGCCGAGCAGGATCTCCTTGCGGGCCAGCGGCAGCCGCGCGGTCAGCAGGCGCTGCAGCGGGCTCGTGCCCAGGGACTCGGCGGCCTCCATGACGCCCGGGTCGGCGCCGCGCAGACCGAGCGCGGTGAGCCGGGCCATCGGCGGGGCCGCGTAGATGATGGTGGCGATCAGGGCCGACGGGACGCCGATGTCGAACAGCAGCACCAGCGGCAGCAGATAGGCGAACGCCGGCATGATCTGCATGGTGTCCAGGACCGGACGCAGGATGCGCTGGAAGGTGTCCGACAGGCCGGCGGCGAGCCCGAGCAGCGCGCCGATCAGGGCCGAGACGGTGACCGCGATCACCATGAGGGCGACGGTCTCCATGGTGGCTTCCCACATGCCGAGCACACCGCACACGGCGAACGTGGCGAGCGTGACGCCCGCGAGCTTCAGCCCGCGCCGGTCCCGCAGGCCGCCGATCCGCCAGGCCAGCAGGACGGCGCCGGCGCCGACCGGGAACCAGCCGAGGTTCTCCAGCAGGTCCGTCATCCAGCTCACCGAGCTATCGGACCAGTTGCTCAGCCACAGCAGGAAGTAGAGGAAGACGGGATTGGTGTCCCGGTTGTTGACGACCCAGGTGTAGGCGTCGTCGAGGGGCGTCTTGACGTCGACGGTCAGGTCGTGCGGCCAGGAGCCGCTGCCCAACAGGACCGCGGCCAGCGGGACGAGCACGGCCGCGGCGACGGCCAGCGGCAGCAGCCGTCGGACGAGCGGGTGGTGCAGCGGCGAACGGGGCGCGTCGGACCCGTTCTGCTCGGCCCGTTCGGCGGACGTCCGCGACGAGGCAGGGGTGACGACGGCGGTCATGCGGTCCACCCCCGGGTATGGCTGTCGGCGGCGGTACTCATGGGTGCCGTACTGGTGCGCCTGTGGACGGCGGTGTTCGTGCGTGCGTGTATCACGCGGCCACCTCCTCGCGGTCGTCGCGGTCGAGTCCGGCCACCACGCGCAGCAGCGTCAGCTGGTCCACCTGGCCCAGGCAGGTCTCCGCCTCCACCACGCAGGCCGGTCGGCCGCTGCTCGCGACGGCCTCGATGGCGTCGGCGACGACCGTGTCGGGAGTGAGCGCACCGGGGTGCTCGGAGCCGCCGCAGTCGCCGGCGCGCATGGCGGTGCGCACCGTCATGACCTGCTCGCGGGGTACGTCGCGCACGAAGTCACGGACGTAGTCGTCGGCGGGCGAGCCGACGATCTCCTCCGGGGTGCCGAGCTGCACGATCTCGCCGTCGCGCATCAGCGCGATGCGGTCGCCGACGCGCAGGGCCTCGCTGAGGTCGTGGGTGATGAAGACCATGGTGCGGCCCTCCTCGCGGTGCAGGCGGATGACCTCCTCCTGCATGTCGCGCCGGATCAGCGGGTCGAGCGCGCTGAACGGCTCGTCGAAGAGCAGCACTTCGGGGTCGGTCGCGAGCGCCCGGGCGAGGCCGACGCGCTGCTGCTGACCGCCGGAGAGCTGGCCGGGCCTGCGCTGCTCCAGCCCCTCCAGACCGACCTTGGCCACCATCTCCGAGGCCCGCTTGCGCCGCTCCTCCTTGGCCACGCCCTGGATCTCCAGGCCGTAGGCGACGTTGTCGAGGACGGAGCGGTGGGGCAGCAGGCCGAAGTGCTGGAAGACCATGGAGGCGCGGTGCCGGCGCAGTTCGCGCAGCCGGGTCTTGTCCATGGCGAGGACGTCCTCGCCGTCGATCTCCAGCGAGCCCGAGGTCGGCTCGATGAGCCGGGTCAGACAGCGCACCAGCGTGGACTTGCCGGAGCCGGACAGGCCCATGACGACGAAGACCTCGCCCTTGCGTACGTCGAAGGAGACGTCGCGGACGGCCGCGGTGCAGCCGGTTCGGGTGCGCAGCTCGGACTGGGACAGCCCAGTGAGCTCCCGGTCGCCGGGGATGCGGTCGGCCTTCGGGCCGAAGACCTTCCAGAGGTTCCGGACGCCGAAGACGGGCGAGCGCCCCTCCGGGACCACGGACTCTGCGTTCCCGGTCTCCGTGCCGAGTTCTCGGTTCTGGGGGGAGGGTATGGCGCTCATCGGGCCTGGTTCCCTTCGGTGGTGTCGGCCAGCAGTTCCGCTGCCTTCTCTCCGACCATCAGCACGCCGATCATCGGGTTCACGGCGGGCAGCGTCGGGAAGACGGAGGCGTCGACGACTCGGACGCCCTCCAGACCGCGGATCCTCAACTCCGGGTCGACAACGGCAAGTTGGTCATCGGTTGCACCCATCCGGCAGGTACCCGCGGGATGGTAGACAGTGTGGTGCGCCTTGCGCAGCAGTTCGCTGAGCGTCTCGTCGTCGTCGACGTCGGCT
Organism: Streptomyces sp. NPDC046805; assembly: GCF_040645355.1. NCBI lineage: Bacteria > Bacillati > Actinomycetota > Actinomycetes > Kitasatosporales > Streptomycetaceae > Streptomyces > Streptomyces sp. NPDC046805. The sequence goes on from NZ_JBEYYC010000011.1 coordinate 104,887, forward strand.
CCAGGGAAGACTTCCCGCTGCAGCCAGCCCGCGAACGGTTCGGTCTTCGCGATCTCACGGGCGATGCGCACACCGTCGACGAGGGTCTGCGCGTCGTAGCCGTCCTCGTCGGTGAAGTAGCGGAAGTCGAGGGCGGGCTTGACCTCGGGGTCGGCGGACGTGAGGTAGACACGGCCGCGGGCCCGGGACTTGGGGATGTTCGGTGTCATCGACACGCCGTGGGCGGGGCGTTCGTAGCCCAGTCGCTCCGGGTTGTCGGTGAACGGGATCTGGTAGAAGTGGAACATCAGGTCGGGCAGGTCCTGACCGTCGTCCCGGCGCACGAACAGCGCGGCGTCGGAGTCCATCGCCGAGTTCTCCGGCAGCGGCCGGTTCGTCTCCCACACGATCACCGACTCGGGGTGGTCCTGCAGGTTCTCGCCGACACCCGGCAGGTCGTGCACGACCGGGATGCCCAGGTCCTCCAGGTCCTTCTTCGGGCCGATGCCGGACAGCATCAGCAGCCGCGGCGAGTCGACCGCGCCGGCGCAGACCACGACCTCGCGGCGGGCGCTGATCAGCTGCTCCTCGCCGTCCTTGGTGCGCACCCGCACCCCGGTGGCCCGCTTGCCGTCCAGCTCCAGCTTGTACGCCCAGGTCTCCAGCAGCAGCGTGAGGTTGGGGCGGTCGCCGGCCTCCATGTGCGGGTGGAGATAGGCGACGGAGGCGGAGGAGCGCTTGTTGTTCTCCGGGTGGTAGGCGAGGTCGAGGAAGCCGACGCCGTCGTGGAAGGGCCGCGCGTTGAAGCCGGTCACCTCGGGGACGCCGGTGGCGGTCTTCGTCGCCTCGATCCAGTCCTTGGCGATGGCGTTCTGGTCCTTGTCGGCGACGCGCACGATGTTGTTGCGCAGCCGGGCGAAGTACGCCTCCATCTGCACGGCACCCCAGCCGGTGGCGCCCGCCTCCTCCCACTCGTCCCAGTCGGACGGCAGCGGCTTGAAGGCGATCAGGGTGTTGTGCGAGGAGCAGCCGCCGAGCACCTTGGCGCGGCTGTGCAGGATGTGGGAGTTGCCCATCGGCTGCTCGACGGTCGTGTACTCGTAGTCCAGCTCGCCGCCGAGCAGGCCCATCCAGCGGCGCAGGGTGAGGACGTCCTCACGGTCGACGTCGCTGGGACCGCCCTCGATGACGGCGACGGTGACGTCGGGGTTCTCGGTGAGGCGGGAGGCGATGACGGAGCCCGCGGTGCCGCCGCCGATGACGACGTAGTCGTAGACGTGGGGGGTGGTCTCTGACATGGGGGTGCTTCTTCTCCAGAGGGGTGTGCGGGAGGGAGGCGGAGGCGCGTCAGCCGGCGAACCAGCGCACCGGCTTCGGCGCCAGGTTCTGGTAGACGTGCTTGGTCTCGCGGTACTCGGCGAGCCCCGCGGGCCCCAGTTCGCGGCCCACGCCGCTCTTGCCGAAGCCGCCCCACTCCGCCTGCGGGAGGTAGGGGTGGAAGTCGTTGATCCAGACGGTGCCGTGCCGCAGGCGCCCCGCGACGCGCCGGGCGCGGCCCGGGTCGGCGGTCCAGACGGCGCCGGCGAGTCCGTACTCGGTGTCGTTGGCGAGGAACACCGCCTCGTCCTCCGTACGGAAGGTCTCGACGGTGAGGACCGGTCCGAAGACCTCCTCCCGTACGACCTTCATCTCCCGGTGGCACTGGTCGAGGACGGTCGGCTCGTAGAAGTAGCCGCTCTCCGGCCGCTCGGCGGACGGCTCGGGCCGCTTGCCGCCGCAGCGCGGCACCGCGCCCTCCGCGAGTGCCGACGCGACGTACGCCTCGGTCTTGGCGCGCTGCTGCTCGGAGACGAGCGGGCCGCACTCGACGCCGTCCTCGGTGCCGCGGCCGAGGCGGATCTTCAGGGCGCGGCGGGCGAGTTCGGCGACGAAGCGCTCGCGGATCGACTCCTCGACGATGAGGCGCCCGCCCGCCGAGCAGACCTGGCCGCTGTGGATGAAGGCGGCGTTGAGGGCCTGGTCGACGGCGGTGTCGAAGCCCTCGTCGGTGGCGCAGGCGTCGGCGAAGACGACGTTGGGGTTCTTGCCGCCGAGTTCGAGGGCGACCTTCTTGACGGTCGGGGCGGCGGCCTGGGCGACCTTGGTGCCGCTGACCAGGCCGCCGGTGAAGGAGACGAGGTCGACGTCGGGGTGCTCGGACAGCGTGGCGCCGACCGTATGGCCGGGCCCGGTCACGATGTTGGCGACACCGGCGGGCAGCCCGGCCTCGACGAGCAGCTCGATCAGCGCGACGGTCGTCAGCGGGGTGATCTCGCTGGGCTTGATGACGAAGGTGTTCCCGGCGGCGAGCGCGGGCGCGACCTTCCAGCTGGCCTGCAGCAGCGGGTAGTTCCAGGGAGTGATCAGCGCGCACACGCCGACGGGTTCGTGTACGACGACGCTGTGCACATCGGGGGAGCCCGCGTCGACGACCCGGCCCGGGGTCTCGGCGGCGACGAGGTCGGCGAAGTACCGGAAGGCGTCGGCGACGCAGTCGATGTCGATGCGCCCCTCTTCCACGGTCTTGCCCGCGTCCCGGCTCTCCAGCAGGCCGAGCTTCTCGCGGTCGCGCACGAGCAGGTCGGCGACCCGGCGCAGCAGGGCGGCACGCTCGGCGACGGGGGTGCGCGGCCAGTCGCCGGTGTCGAAGGCGCGACGGGCCGCGGCCACCGCCAGCTCCGCGTCCTTCGCGCCGCCTTCCGCGACCACGGCGAACGGACGGGCGTCCGCGGGGTCGAGGATGTCGCGCGTCGCGCCGGAGACCGCTTCCAGCCACTCCCCTCCCGCATGGATCGTCGCCATTGCCTGAAGTTCCGTTCTGTCCGCCATGATCGGTATTGCCTTCCGTTCCTGTTCAGTGCCCTTGTGTCACACACATGTCACCCACGAGGACCGGGTCCGCCTGCCCCCCGCCTCGGATTGCATGCGTGTTCGGTGGCCGAAAGTGCGCTGCATCACCGAAAAATGGGAGGGAACCGGGACAAAGCGTCCGCACGAAAGTGACGTGCGCCACGGAATCGGCGCCGTGACCGGAGCCGTCCCCCTCCGCACACCGCTGTCGGCGAGGAGCGGTCAGCCGGCCGCGGGGGCGGTGCAGTCGGCGCCCGGCGGGCAGAACCACGCCAGCGCCGTGTCGAGAACCTGCCCCTCGTCGGCACGGCCGTCGGCGTCGGGGCCGTAGGAGGCGATCGCGTAGAGCCTGCCGTCGGCGGCCTGGAAACGCTCGTCGACCACGTGCCAGGTACCGATGTCGGGCTCGCCCTTGAGGGAGTCGGCTACGTATTCCAGGCGGGAGCCGGTGAATCCTGCCGTGTCCATGCTGTCCAGGGAGAGCTCGCGGAAACCGCGGGGCTTGGGGACTTCCGAGGAGAGGTACAGGTCGAACGACTCGCTCGGCGAGGACTCGGCCACCTCGTACACCTGCAGCCGCCGATCGCCCGAGGCGTCGTGATAGTTGACGATGTCCATGCCGTACTGCGAGTCCACGGTGGTCCGCTGCTGTTCCCACCCGTCCGGCACCGCGATGCGAAAGCCCTGCGGATCGTCGTACGCCGTGTAGCCCGCCGGAGGCTCGGCGGCGGCCGGGGACGAAGGGTCCGTCGTGGCGTCGTCCGAGGGGTACGCCGTGAGCGACGGCCCGGTGGGCGCGGGGGAGCTGCTCGCGGCGGCGGGGTGCTTGTCGTCGTTTCGCCCGACGCCGAAGCCCAGGGTCACCACCAGACTCACGACGATCCCGGCCGCCGCGGCCCCGCCGATCAGCGTCCACATCGTCCGGCGGTCGTATCCGGCGAAGGCGGTCGGCCGGGACGGCGGGGCGGCTCCGGGGGGCGAGGCCGCGGGGGGCCAGGCACCGTCGCCGGTGCCGTGCGCCGGTGGCATGGCGTCACCGCTGTCCTCACGGCGCCGGGTGTCCTCGCCGTCCTCCCAGCGCTGGGTGTCCTCGTTCCAGTGGCGGCCGCCGCTCATCTTCGCTCTCCCCCGTTCACCACCGTCCGCCCCCTCACTGCCCCAGCAGACCGGCCAGGGTGCCGGCCGAGGTGAACAGGGTCAGCACCGTCTGGGCGTCGGTGAGCAGCTCCCGCAGCCGCTGCCGTCTGCTCGCGCCGGTCGCCCCGGTGCGGGTGATCTCGTCCTCGGTGTCGGCCAGGGCCTCGTCCAGCGCCCGGGTCCGGTCGCTGCCCTGGATGCGCGCGAGATCGGCGCGCAGTTCGCGTACGGCCGCCAGCAGTTGCTCGGCGGACTCGTCACGCGCGGGCCCGGCGGCGTGGTGGCTCTCGGCGCGGGCATGGCTGCCGACGGCGAAGGTGCTGTGCGTGACATCGCCGAAGCTGACGCGGGGTTCCTCAGCGCTGGTCATCGCTGTCGAGTCCCTTCTGGAACGCGGAGCCGCCGCTCGCCTCCGGCGCGGCGCCTCCGGTCGTGGTGGTCGAGGTGGCCTGCGCATGACTGCCCACGGCGAAGGTGCTGTCCGCGACGGAGTCGATGTGCATGCCGCCCTTGCTGATGTTGACGACCTTCTGCACGAACTCGCCGGTCTGGTAGCCGTGTTCGGCCAGCGTCGTGCGGACCCCGTGCGCGATGCGGTCCTGGACGCTCTTGAGGTAGCGGTCGACGTCCATCTGCTGGAACAGCGACCGGGTGCGGGCCGCGCCGAGCTCGCGCACCGACAGGGCCGGACCGTCGGGCAGCGCACTGCCGTAGCTCCCGGTGAGCAGCTGCCAGCCGGAGGCCGCGGCCTGGCACAGGGCGACCACGGAGCGGGCGGTGGAGGCGGGAACGCGGCCGACGGCCCAGGTCGCCTTGCCGATCACACTGTCGTTGCGGAACCTGTGGGCGACGTTGTCGGCCTCCTTGAAGTCCTCGCGGATCGGCATCAGCACATGCGGCGCGATCTCCAGCATCAGCATGCGGCCCTGGGTGTGGATGCGCACGTACACGGTGACGACCAGCTCCTCCTCCCAGCCGCCGACGCGGACCCGCAGGAAGTGGCGCCGCTTCTCGCCGCCCTCCTCCACCGCACGGTCCCGGTGGTCCTCGAAGTCCTCCCGGCTGTAGGGGGCGTCCACGCGCCGGACGAGACCCTCGGCGGGCAGGAAGACGCACTCGTCGATCTCCAGCCAGCGCAGCCGGTCGCGCACCGCGTGCCCCGCGAACTCCGGTGGCAGCCGCAGCCCTTCGAGGAGCGGCCGTACGGCGTCCAGCATCGTGCGGTTGCGCACCGGGCGCGGCTTCTTCGTCTCGTCGGCCGGCCGCATCTCGACGGCGAGCACCCAGGTGTCGTAGGCGGAGCCGGCGCCGCAGAACGGGCGCGCCTCGTGGTACATGATCATCGGGGCGTGCTGCTCCAGCCGGATGCGCTCCTTCACCCAGAACCGCGCTCCCGTCGTCCGCTCCGCCGGGTCAGCGGCGGCCTCGGGGAAGTGACGGGGCGACAACTCGCCGCCCAGGATGCGGGCGAGCTGACTTCGCTGACCGCCCGCGCACACGGCCACGGCGACGAACAGGACGAGCGCGAGCCACGCCTCCAGCGGGCTGATCGTGCCGTCGCCGCCGATCATCCGCGTCAGGGCGGGCAGCAGTTGGAGCACGAAGTCCATGAAGCCCGGGCTGTAGCCGTAGGTGCCGTACGACGGCACGTCCGAGCCGGAGAAGGCGATCACCACCGTGGTCACGAGGAAGACCGCGAGCACGATGCGCCCCAGCCAACGCGCGGCGAACGCCACGGCCTTGCGGCTGACCGGCCCGCGCTTGTCGTCGCCGCTCAGGGAGACGCCCATCGACAGCAGCAGGCTGGGCAGCAGATAGGTGGCCAGCACCCCACCGGTCAGCGGCAGCCCCACCGCCCACAGGCCGACGATCGCGGCGGACGAGCCCGCCTCGATCCGGCGGGCGCGCAGGGCGTGCGCGAGGACGCGTGCCGCGTCGTGGCCCAGTGAAGGCGCCACGATCCGCTGCTCGTTGAGATACAGCTCCTCGATGACCTTCTCCCGGAAGGCCGGGTCGAGGTAGGCGCCGGCGCACAGCAGGCGGGTGGCCTCACTGGCGTGCGGCGACACGGGCGGGGGCGCCGACGACGGCCCCGTGGTTGTCGGTTGCGATTGCTGCGGCACGTGCGCGGTACTCACGCCGATCCCCCGATGCGTGGACAGACCTGTGCGATCCATGACTTGACGCGCCATCAGCATAAGGGGCGGGGATCGGCCGGGAAAGCGGATTGTCAAGATGACAGCGCGGTGAAGCCGACCACATTTGCGAGGTCGGTGCCGGACCATGGTGGCGGCCCACGGTGCCGGAAAACGGCCACGGGCCCCGTGCCGGTGTCCAACCGGAACGGGGCCCGTGCGGGCTCGGGGCGGAAACGCCGCCGAGGGTGGCTCAGATGAGGCCGAGGCCGCGGACCGCCTCGCGCTCCTCCGCGAGCTCCTTCACCGACGCGTCGATGCGGGCGCGGGAGAACTCGTTGATGTCCAGGCCCTGGACGATCTCGTACTTGCCGTCCTTGGTGGTGACCGGGAAGGAGGAGATCAGGCCCTCCGGGACGCCGTAGGAGCCGTCCGACGGGATGCCCATGGAGGTCCAGTTGCCCTCGGCGGTGCCGTTGACCCAGGTGTAGACGTGGTCAATGGCGGCGTTGGCGGCGGACGCGGCCGACGAGGCGCCACGGGCCTCGATGATCGCGGCGCCGCGCTTGGCGACGGTCGGGATGAAGTCGTCGGCCAGCCACTGCTCGTCGTTCACGACCTCGGCGGCGTTCTTGCCGGCGACCGTGGCGTGGAAGATGTCCGGGTACTGGGTGGCGGAGTGGTTGCCCCAGATCGTCAGGCGCTTGATCTCGGAGACCGGGGTGCCCGTCTTCTTCGCGAGCTGGGTCAGCGCGCGGTTGTGGTCGAGGCGGGTCATCGCGGTGAAGCGCTCGGCCGGGACGTCCGGCGCGGCGGCCTGCGCGATGAGCGCGTTGGTGTTGGCCGGGTTGCCGACGACGAGGACCTTGATGTCGTCCGCGGCGTGGTCGTTGATGGCCTTGCCCTGCGGCTTGAAGATGCCGCCGTTGGCCTCCAGCAGGTCGCCGCGCTCCATGCCCTTGGTGCGCGGGCGGGCGCCCACGAGGAGGGCGACGTTGGCACCGTCGAAGGCGACGTTCGGGTCGTCCGTGATCTCGATGCCCTGCAGGAGCGGGAACGCGCAGTCGTCCAGCTCCATGGCCGTGCCCTCGGCGGCCTTCAGCGCGGGGGTGATCTCCAGGAGGCGCAGCTTGACCGGGACGTCCGCGCCGAGCAACTGGCCGGAGGCGATGCGGAAGAGCAGGGCGTAACCGATCTGGCCGGCCGCGCCGGTGACGGTGACGTTCACGGGAGTGCGGGTCATGGCGTTCTCCGTATGACAGCTGGCGGTGGGGCGTCCCTGCCCCGGGGGTACGGGATCCCCGCCCCGGCTTGTGACCGGCGCCCGGCGCGATGATCGATCACGGGTAACGATGATCGATCTCTTGGCGTCAAGAGAGATCCAGCGGTCAGGCTATCGCGCATCCGTGATCTCGGACGGCCCACCCCGTGTGGCCCGCCCCACAGAGCGAGAACCGGCACGACGAAGCCCGGGAACCCGGGGGGCGGCCGCCCGTCCGGGAGAGGGGAGACGAAGACGGCCGCCGCTTCGGGGGGTACCGATGACCGGACTCCCGTGGGGGTACCGTTCGCGTGCCCGCGAAGCGGCCCGCCATGCGTGCGGGCCGGTGATTCTTTCCGGTGGCCCTGCCTCCCTCCCTGCCTGCCTCCCCCTGTCTCACGGTCTCTCGGCCTCTCTCCCGCGCGCCCGCTACGGCGTGCACCCCTTCCGTCCGGCGGCCGACGTCACGCACGCCTTCGCCTCGGCCGCGTCCTTCACGGCCACCATCGGGGTGTACGCGATGGTGTCGCCGGCCTCGGCGATGGCACCCTTCTGGCTCGCCCGGCCCGCCACGATCCCCACCTGGTCCCCCTGCGCCGCCCCGGTGATCCGTCCCCACGCCGCGCCGCAGGTCCTGCTGTAGCGGACCTCGACGGTGGTCGTGCCGACGGTCGCGGTCCTGGCGGTGGTCACCAGGTTGCCGCTGCACCCCATGCGCTCGGCGTCCTTGCCGGTGCAGGCGGCGCCCGCACACTTGACCCCGGCGGGCAGAGCGTGGGCTGAACTGGCGGCCGGAGAGGGCGACTTGGCCGTACCTCCATGACCGGCGGCCTCCTTGTCGCCTCCGTTGCCGGTGAGGAGGAAGACCGCCGCGACGACGACGAGGACGCCGCCGACGCCCGCGAAGAGCATCGTCAGCCGGCGTCGGCCGCCCGACGCCGGGGCGGACGGGCCACCGGGCCGCGCATCGCGGGGCGGATCACCGAAGGGATTCGGGGCCGACGGGGTCCAGTCGGAACCGTCCGAGGACGGGGGCGCGGACGGCGATCCGGGCGCGTACGCCGATGAGTTCCGCGCGGCCCCCTGCCGTGCGTCGGCGTCGACGTCGGACGCTCCCGGCTGCGGCGGGATCGTGGGTGAGACGCCCGTCGGCCCCGCGACCCCTGGCGCCGCGACCCCCGGTGCGGCGCCCCCTGGTGCCGCCGGTGCGCGGCCCTCCGTACGGGTCGCGCTGCCGCCCCCGGCGCCCGCCTGCGGCTCCCCGAACTCCCCCAGCGCGGCGCGCGCCTGGGATATCCGGATCGCCTCCATGGTCATGTCGTGGCGCATCTCCGCGCGGCTCCAGGCCCGTTCGGCGAGCTCCCACATCGTGGTCAGATGGATGGGATTGGTGCCGGTGACCTCGGCGAGAGCCACGATCGCACCCTTGGGCGCGAGCAGCCGGCCGTTGAGGTACCGCTCCCAGGACGTCTTGCTGTAGCCCGTGTGGTCGGCCACCGCCGCGACGCTCAGGCCGCCGCGGTCCACGAGTCGCCGCAACTGGCCGGTGAACTCCCTTATCTGCGGATCGAGTTCGTCGGGTAAGGCTTTCCAACGAGGCATCGTCTCCCCCTCATTCCCCCGGACAGTGCTGGTCCACTTCCCGGGTGTGGTGCCGGTCGTCGCTCACGCTGTCCCCCGCGTCGTTCCCCCGCGTTGGTCCCCGCGCGAGGCGCGCTCCGCCGAGTCCCTGTTGTGGCTACCCACAGGAATGCGTCCACCGAGGATCTCGGTTCCCGGGACGGGGGCGCACGGGAGCATGGGCCCCTTGGCCATGCACCGTTGCACGCCGACCGCTGCGCGGTCCACCGGGCCCTCTCGCAGGGACACGTTAGCGGCTGGGCGGCCGGCGGAGCGCGGGAACCGTAGCGGAATGGTCACCTCCGTGCCACAGCACACGGACAGGCGTTGAACGGCCCGATCACAGCGCGAAAGGCTGGATGACGACGGCGGCCCGCCCTCACTCGGGGGAGGGGACGGGCCGCCGTCGTACGCCGGCGAAATCCGGCCGGCGCGGGCCGGACCTACTGGCTCAGCGTGAAGTGCAGTGTGTCCTTCAGGAACGGGATCTCCAGCCACGGGTCCGGCTGGGCCATCATCGACAGCAGGAAGATCACCAGGCCCAGGACGCCGTACGTGACGATGTCCGTGAAGCGCGAGCGCACGGCGAGCATGCCGACGCTGGGCAGCATCCAGCGCATGACGGCACCGGCGATCAGGGCGAGGCCGATCAGCAACGTCCCGAACCGGAAGACGTCGAGCGCGGTCAGCAGCAGGCCGAGCGCGACCGACGACAGCACGATGAGGATCGGCCACTGGCGGGCGGGCGCCGGGAGGTCGCCGGACGCGGCCCGGCCACCGCCCTCGGGGCGCGCGGTGTCCTTGGTGAACAGCGGGAAGCGGCGCGACCCGCGCGCGCCCCAGGCGAGCGCGGCCGCGAGCTTGGCGGACCGCTCGGAGCGCTCGGGGCGGTCGGACCGCTCGGGGCGTCCTTCGGCGTCGGGCGTGCCGGTCGTGTCACGCACGGCCTGCTCCGCCTTCGCGGGGTGGTGGATGTCGTTCTCAGCCGGCACTGCGCTCCGCCGCCTCGACCACGTTGACGAGCAGCTGCGCGCGGGTCATCGGGCCCACGCCGCCGGGGTTCGGGGAGATCCAGCCGGCCACCTCGGCGACACCGGGGTGGACATCGCCGACGATCTTGCCCTCGGCGCTGCGGGAGACACCGACGTCGAGGACGGCGGCGCCCGGCTTGACGTCCTCGGGCCGGATCAGGTGGGCCGAACCGGCGGCCGCGATGATGATGTCGGCGCGCTTGAGGTGCGCGGACAGATCACGGGTGCCGGTGTGGCACTGGGTCACGGTGGCGTTCTCGCTGCGCCGGGTCAGCAGCAGCGGCATCGGACGCCCGATGGTCACGCCCCGGCCGACCACCACGACCTCGGCGCCCTTGATCTCCACGCCGTAGCGGCGCAGCAGCGTCAGCACGCCGTTGGGGGTGCAGGGCAGCGGCGCGGGCTCGTTCAGGACCAGGCGCCCCAGGTTCATCGGGTGCAGGCCGTCCGCGTCCTTGTCCGGGTCCATCAGCTCGAGGATGCGGTTCTCGTCGATGCCCTTGGGCAGCGGCAGCTGGACGATGTAGCCGGTGCAGGCCGGGTCCTCGTTCAGCTCGCGTACGACCGCTTCGATCTCCTCCTGGGTCGCGGTGGCCGGGAGCTCGCGCTGGATGGAGGCGATGCCGACCTCCGCGCAGTCCCTGTGCTTGCCGGCGACGTACTTCTGGCTGCCGGGGTCGTCCCCGACCAGGATCGTGCCGAGGCCGGGCGTGATTCCCTTCTCCTTCAGCGCCGCCACGCGGGCGGTCAGATCGGACTTGATCGCGGCTGCGGTGGCCTTGCCATCGAGAATCTGGGCGGTCATGACCCCATCCTCCCGGATGACCGCCTCCCGGTTCCAATCCGGGTCCGGCCGTGCGCCACGTCACCCGTTTCGTCCGTGATCGCCGAGGTTGCGCTTGCACAACGCCTGCGAAATGCCGCTGGACAAGGACTCGCGCGGCCGACGACGATGAACGACGCAGTAGTCGCGGTCCGTGTTGGGGGGCAAACCGCTCGTGCTCTGACGTTCCTCCGCGCCATCCGCGTTGTCCCGCAGTGCAACGGAGGAAGAGCAACCATGAGTTTCGGCTCGCCCCAGAATCCCTACGAGAAACCGCAGAGTCCCCAGCAACCCGGCCAGCCCGGCCAGCCTGGTTACGGCTACCCCCAGCAGCCGGGCCAGCCCGGACAACCTGGCTACGGCTACCCCCAGCAGCCCGGCCAGCCCGGCCAGCCCGGCCAGCCCGGCCAGCCCGGCTACGGCTACCCGCAGGCCCCGGGAATCCCGCCGCAGCAGGGGTACGGCTACCCGCAGCAGCCCGGCTTCCCGGGCGGCCTCGGCCCGCAGGTCGCCTCGATGGGCCGCCGCCTCGGCGCCCGCCTCATCGACGGGGTGGTCATCGGCGTCCTCTACGTCGCCCTGAGCTTCGCCGGTATCGCGAGCTTCATGAACGCGGCCAAGGACTGCGACCCGGCCGCGACCGACTACGAGAACTGCATGAACGCCGCCAGCTCGGACATGGCGGCCAAGCTGGGCGGCGTGATGATCCTGTTCGGGCTCGCGACCCTGCTCTACGAGTGGCTGATGATCGGCCTGGTCGGGGCGACCCTGGGCAAGCTGGCCGTGGGCATCCGCGTGGTGAAGGCGGACACCGGCCAGAAGCCCGGCCTGCTCTCGGCGTTCCTGCGCTGGATCATTCCGACCGTCGGCGGCTTCTTCTGCGGCATCGGCGAGCTCGTCGTGTACCTGTCCCCCTTCTGGGACAACTCCGGCCGCCAGCAGGGCTGGCACGACAAGGTCGCGACCACGATGGTCATCCGCAACTGAGGTCTACGGCACCGAGCGCCAAGACTCGAACACAGCCGAGGGCCGTGTCCCACCCGTACAGGGGGACACGGCCCTCGGCCCGTTGAGGACGACGGGTCAGTGGAAGAAGTGACGCGTCCCCGTGAAGTACATCGTGACGCCCGCCTTCTTCGCGGCCTCCACGACCAGCTCGTCACGGACCGAGCCGCCCGGCTGGACGATCGCCCGCACGCCGGCGTCGATGAGGATCTGCGGACCGTCGGGGAACGGGAAGAACGCGTCGGACGCGGCGTACGAGCCGCGCGCCCGCTCCTCGCCCGCCCGCTCGACGGCGAGCCTGCACGAGTCGACGCGGTTGACCTGGCCCATGCCGACGCCGACCGAGGCGCCGTCCTTGGCGAGCAGGATCGCGTTGGACTTCACGGCCCGGCACGCCCTCCAGGCGAAGGCCAGCTCGGCCAGCTCCTCCTCGCTCAGCGGCTCGCCGCTGGCCAGCGTCCAGTGGGCCGGGTCGTCGCCGTCGGCCTGCAGCCGGTCGGTCTCCTGGAGCAGCACACCGCCGTCGATCTGCTTGGCCTCCACCCGGTTGCACGGGCCGGTCGGGGCCTTCAGCACACGGATGTTCTTCTTCTTGGCGAGGGCCTCCAGCGCGCCCTCCTCGTAGTCCGGCGCCACGATGACCTCGGTGAAGATCTCCGCAACCTGCTCGGCCATCTCCTTGCTGACCGGCCGGTTCACGGCGATGACCCCGCCGTACGCGGACAGCGGGTCGCAGGCGTGCGCCTTGCGGTGCGCCTCGGCGACGTCCGCGGCGACCGCGATGCCGCAGGGGTTGGCGTGCTTGATGATCGCGACGCACGGCTCGTCGTGGTCGTACGCGGCACGGCGGGCGGCGTCCGTGTCCGTGTAGTTGTTGTACGACATCTCCTTGCCGTGCAGCTGCTCGGCCTCGGCGAGGCCGCGCCCGGTGCCGTCGGTGTAGAGGGCGGCGGGCTGGTGCGGGTTCTCGCCGTAGCGGAGGGTGTTCTTGCGCTCGTAGGTGGCACCGAGGAAGTCGGGGAAGTCCGACTCGTCGACGGGCGCGTACTCGGACGCGAACCAGGAGGCCACGGCGACGTCGTAAGCGGCCGTGTGCTGGAAGGCCTCGGCAGCGAGCCGCCTCCGGGTGGCCAGGTCGAAGCCGCCGCCCTGCGCGGCCGCGAGGACGTCGGCATACCGCTCGGGGCTGGTGACGACGGCCACGGACGGGTGGTTCTTGGCGGCGGCGCGGACCATGGACGGGCCGCCGATGTCGATCTGCTCGACGCACTCGTCGGGCGACGCGCCCGAGGCGACGGTCTCGCGGAACGGGTAGAGGTTGACGACGACGAGGTCGAACGGCTCGACGCCCAGCTCGGCGAGCTGCCGCTGGTGGTCCTCGAGGCGCAGGTCGGCGAGGATGCCCGCGTGGACCTTGGGGTGCAGGGTCTTGACCCGGCCGTCCAGGCACTCGGGGAAGCCGGTGAGCTCCTCGACCTTGGTGACGGGAACGCCGGCGGCGGCGATGCGCCCGGCGGTCGAACCGGTGGAGACGAGCTCGACACCGGCCTCGTGCAGCCCGCGCGCGAGCTCCTCGAGCCCGGTCTTGTCGTAGACGCTGACCAGCGCGCGGCGGATCGGCCGCTTGCTGCTCTCGTTGCTCTCGGCGGTCACTGGATAACTACCTTTCGTCCCTCAATGCGATAGCCGTTGCGGGCGAGCCGCCCCACGACCTCGACGAGCAGCCTTCGCTCGACTTCCTTGATGCGCTCGTGCAGAGCGCTCTCGTCGTCCTCGTCCCGGACCTCGACCACGCCCTGCGCGATGATCGGCCCGGTGTCGACGCCGTCGTCGACGAAGTGGACGGTGCAGCCGGTGACCCGCACGCCGTACGCGAGCGCGTCCCGCACGCCGTGCGCCCCCGGGAAGCTGGGCAGCAGGGCCGGATGCGTGTTGACCAACCGCCCGCCGAACCGCGTGAGGAACTCCTTGCCCACGATCCGCATGAACCCGGCGGAGACGACGAGGTCGGGCTCGTGCGCGGCGACGGCCTCGGCGAGGGCCGCGTCCCACTCCTCCCGGGTCTCGTAGTCCTTGACCTTCGTGACGAAGGTGGGCACACCGGCACGCTCGGCGCGCGCGAGCCCCTCGATGCCGTCACGGTCGGCGCCTACGGCCACGATCTCGGCGCCGTAGGCCTCGGGGCCGACGCGTCCGATCTCGTCGAGGAGTGCCTGCAGATTGCTGCCGGATCCGGAGACCAGCACGACGAGGCGCTTGGCCACGGGCTTGGCGGCCACGGTGGGGCCCTTTCTCGGGGGAGCTTCGGTTCGGCGGCCGGTTTGTACGGCGCTTGTACATTCGTACGATTGCTTCGCTTCCCGATATACGGGGAAGTCTACGAAGCGGCCGACCGCCAGCAACGATACCGGCATACAGGACGGCCCCCATGGGACGGGGGCGTGGCCGGAAGGTAGCGTCTGAAAGGAGCGAGCTCGGGAACGCGGTGACCGCGCGATGCGTTCCCGGAGTGACAGCTCACGCCAGACAGCCGTAGCCACCCAAGGGAAGACGCTCATTTGATGCCGGACCGCAGCCTGCGACTCCTCACGTTCCCGCCCCATTCGGTGCAGGGAGGGGAGCGTGGCGCCATGCTGCTGCGGGAGCGGCCGGCCTCGCCGCCCGACGCACCCTCGGGCCGGCCGGACGGCGATCGGCAGGGCGGCGCTCCGCAGAACGACAACCCCTTCGCGCCACCGCCGGAGGGCACGCCGGACCAGCCTTGGCGGCCGAGGCGTCCCGAGGGCGGCCAGGACGGCTCCCCGGACTCACAGGACGACGCACCGGACGACGACCGCTCCCCCTGGGGCAGCCAGTGGAGCGACCGCCAGCCCGGCCGTTCGTCCGGCGGCTTCGGCGAGCGCCCCGGCGGCACGCCCGAGGGCCAGGGCGGCGGCGGAACCGGCCCCGGCCTGCGCTGGGATCCGACGGACCCGGCCCAGCGCCGGGCGCGGTACGCGCTGCTGTGCGGGATGTGGGCCTTCTTCTTCGCCCTCTTCGGCTGGCCGTACGTGGCCCTGCTGCTCGGCGCGCTGTCCCTCTACTGGGGCGGCAGCTCACTCCGCGCCAAGCCCCGCACGCCCGACCCCGACACCCCGGCACCCGAGAGCACCGGCCGGCCCCGGCCGACGGGCCGGCCCCAGACCTCGGCGGCCATCAGCGGCATGGTCACCGCGGCACTGGCCCTCGCCCTGGTCGCGACGACCTTCACGGCCCAGCTGGTCTACCGCGACTACTACACGTGCGTGAACGACGCCCTGACGACCAAGGCCAAGTCGTCCTGCACCCAGCTCCTGCCCAAGGAGCTGCGCGGACTGCTGGGCACGGCCAACAGCTGACGGTCACTCCTCGTCGAGGGGGACGGGGTCGATGGGTACCGCCTCGGGTTTCGGGATGTCGGGGAAGGGCTCCATCGGCGTGATCCCCGTCTGCGTCGAAGCCTCCGGCAAGGCCGCCCACCGGTTCGCGCGGGAGGCGTCGTCGTGCCCCGGGGACAGCACCAGGTCGTCGACGGGCAGCAGGTCATAGGCATCGTGACCGGCGCCGGTGCCGTACGGCTCACCGGCCCGGTCCGGCTCGTAGGCTCCGTACGGCTTGCGCCCGCCGTACGCCGGCGCGGCCGCTGTCCGCGGCACCGATCCCGCCGGGGTCGACGCCGTCGCCTTCGCCGCCGGCCGCCGGGGTCGTCGCCCCCACATCCGCCAGCCCCACAGCACCAGCGCCGTAGGGACTCCCACGGCCGCGGTCCATCCGGCCGTCGCGAGCCCGGTCCGCCACCACACGGGCCCGAAGTCGGACAGCGCGCCATCGCCGAGCGGTCCGCCCGCCAGCGCGACGAGCACCGAGAACACCAGCGCGCACAGCACCGCCGCCAGCACCGTCGTCCCGGCGGTCCGCAGGGCCGACCGCCCGGCGCCCCGCTCCGCCCCCTTCCGGGGGGCGGCCGCGCCCACCACGAACCAGGCGACCGCCACCCCTGCGCCCACCGGCACCACTCCCGCCACCCAGTTCAGCGGCCCCCCGACCCCTGGGTCAGGCACCGCCGCCAGCAACGGGAACGGCGGCAGCAGGGGTGCCGGGTCCGAGACGAGCGGGTGCACCAGGTGACCGGTGCCGAGCGTGAACCCGGGGCCCAGGCCGTACGCCGCCGACCACACCGCCGCGTTCGGCACCAGGACGGCGCACAGCAGCAGGACGGCGAACCGCCCCGACCATCCGTCGGTCAGTTCGAGGAACGACCCACGCGCCGCTCCCCCGTGCCCCACCAGCGACACCACGAGCAGGAGCGCCCCGCCCCCGAGGAGCACCGCGGCCCCGGCGCCGGCGGCCCGCGCGGCCACGACGAAGCGCACCCAGGCGCCCGGTTTCGCCGCGAGCCGGCGCAGCGCGCGGGGCAGCGGCACGCTCGGCGGCAGCTCGTCCACTCGGCCGTACGCCGCCCACACCCCGACACCGGCCGCACTCGCCACGACCAGGGGAAGGCACACCGTCACCCACCCCCAGGCGGGCCGCAGTTCACCGGCTTCGGCGTACACCGCGGCGGCGAGCCCGACGGAGAGATAGCCGAGGGTGACGCCCGACCATGCGGTCCGGGCGTCGACCGGCGGCGGTCCGTCGGCGTCGGCGGGCGCGTCCGTCACATCGCGCGCGGCGCGGTACAGCAGCCAGACCGGCACCGCGAGCAGCAGCAGCGGGGTGACGCCCACGGGTGCGGGGGCGCCTGACAGGGTGTCGGTGCGGACCAGTTCGACCCCGTGCGCCAGCAGCCACAGCGCGGCGGCGACGTGCAGCGCGTCGCCCAGTCCGCTGTCGGGGTAGGGGGAGCTGACCCACAGCACCATCACGAGCGCGGCGAACGAGGCGAGCCCGAGCCCGGCCGCGATCACGCCGCTCAGCAGGCTCGGGGCCAGGCCCGGGGAGTCGCGCAGCCGGGCGAGCAGGGACGGCAACGACGGTCGGCGAGCGGTCATTCGGATCACGACGGCCATGCTCCCAACGACACGCGCTTTCCCGTCGTAACAGGCGAACCCCCGATGTGTCGCTCAATATATGTTTATGTACTTTTTCGTACGAAGGGGCGAGCTGTGACACGGAGCACCGGGAGCCCGCGGCAGTCGCGGGGCGACGCGACCGAGGCGACGGGACGTCAGGCCGCGGCGGCCGACGCGGAGGTGACGGCGCGCCAGCCGCTCATCACGCCCCTCGCCACCGAACACGTCCCCGTGAGGGACCTGACGCCCGCTCAGGCCTTCGACGCGCTGTACTCGTTCTGCACCCCCGCCCTCGTACGGCAGACGTATCTGCTCACCGGACGGCGTGAGCTGGCCCGGGAGTCCGTGGAGCGGGCCTTCCAGCTCGCGTGGCAGCAGTGGCCGGAGGTGGCCCGGGACCGCGACCCGGCGGGCTGGGTGCGGGCGATGGCGTACGAGTACGCCCTCTCCCCCTGGCACCGCTTCCGCCGCCGCTACCGCCACCCCGAACCGCCCCCCGCCGACCCCGCCGACCGCACCCTGCTGGACGCGCTCCTCAAGCTGCCGCCCTCGTACCGCCGCACGCTCGTGCTGTACGACGGCGTCGGCCTCGGGCTGCCCGAGACCGCGGCGGAGACGGAGGCGAGCACGCCCGCGGCGGCGAACCGGCTGACGCACGCGCGCGCCGCGGTGGCCACGCGCGTTCCCGCCCTGTCGGACCCCGCCCTGCTGCACCGGCGGCTGGCCGAACTGGCCTCCGCGGAGCGGCTGCGGGCGGCGCGGGCGGAGCCGGTGCGGGCGGGCTGCGAACGCAGGACGCGTCACCTGACCCAGGCGGCCATCGCCTTCACAGTCGCGATCATCGGCGCGACGGCGCTCACGCTGCGGACCGCCCCCACGCACTACGAGCCGCCGCTCGGTCCGGCGCAGGCGGTGCGGGGGGTGCCGCCCAAGGCCGCGCTCGGTCCGCTGTCGAACGACCAGCTGCACCTGCGCGCGAAGCTGCGGCAGCAGACGGCACACGGTCCGGAGAAACTCCTGCCGCTTCCGCGGTGAACACGACGGAAGGGTCCGCACCCCCGACCGGGGGCGCGGACCCTTCCGTCTGCTCCGTGCCGCTCAGCAGCCGGTGCTGCGTCAGCCGGCGAGGATCTCGCGGGCCAGCTTGGCGGTCTCGGTCGGCGTCTTGCCGACCTTGACGCCGGCGGCCTCCAGTGCCTCCTTCTTCGCCTGGGCGGTGCCGGACGAACCGGAGACGATGGCGCCGGCGTGGCCCATGGTCTTGCCCTCGGGCGCGGTGAAGCCCGCGACGTAGCCGACGACCGGCTTGGTCACGTTCTCCTTGATGAACGCGGCCGCGCGCTCCTCGGCGTCGCCACCGATCTCACCGATCATCACGATCAGGTCGGTGTCGGGGTCGTCCTGGAACGCGGCCAGGGCGTCGATGTGCGTGGTGCCGATGATCGGGTCGCCACCGATGCCGACGGCGGTCGAGAAGCCGATGTCCCGCAGCTCGTACATCATCTGGTACGTCAGCGTGCCGGACTTCGAGACCAGGCCGATACGGCCCGGCTTCGTGATGTCGCCCGGGATGATGCCGACGTTCGACTGGCCCGGGGTGATGATGCCGGGGCAGTTGGGGCCGATGATGCGGGTCTTGTTGCCCTTCTTGCCGGCGTGCGCCCAGAAGGAGGCCGTGTCGTGCACGGCGATGCCCTCGGTGATCACGACGGCCAGCGGGATCTCGGCGTCGATGGCCTCGACGACCGCGTCCTTGGTGAACTTCTCCGGCACGAAGATGACGGAGACGTTGGCGCCGGTCTTCTCGATGGCCTCCTTGACGGTGCCGAAGACGGGTACCTCGGTGCCGTCGAAGTCCACGGTCTGCCCCGCCTTGCGCGGGTTCACGCCGCCCACGACCTCGGTGCCGTCACCCAGCATGAGCTTGGTGTGCTTCATGCCGGTGGCGCCGGTCATGCCCTGGACGATGACCTTGCTGTCCTTGTTGAGCCAGATAGCCATGGTGTGTTGTGTCCTCGTCCTGAGTGCTTACTTGGCGGCGTGGGCCAGCTCGGCGGCCTTGTCGGCCGCGCCGTCCATGGTGTCGACGCGCTGGACCAGCGGGTGGTTGGCGTCGGTGAGGATCTGTCGGCCGAGCTCGGCGTTGTTGCCGTCGAGACGGACGACGAGCGGCTTGGTGACGTTCTCGCCGCGGTCCTCGAGGAGCTTCAGGGCCTGCACGATGCCGTTGGCGACCTCGTCGCAGGCGGTGATGCCACCGAAGACGTTGACGAACACGGACTTGACGTCCGGGTCGCCCAGGATGATCTCCAGGCCGTTCGCCATGACCTGGGCGGAGGCGCCACCGCCGATGTCCAGGAAGTTGGCGGGCTTGACGTCGCCGTGCTTCTCACCGGCGTACGCGACGACGTCCAGGGTGCTCATGACGAGACCCGCGCCGTTGCCGATGATGCCGACCTCACCGTCGAGCTTGACGTAGTTGAGGTTCTTCTCCTTGGCGGCCGCCTCCAGGGGGTTGGCGGCGTCCTTGTCGTGGAGCTCCTCGTACTCGGGGTGGCGGAACTCGGCGTTCTCGTCGAGCGACACCTTGCCGTCGAGGGCGAGCACGTCACCGGAGGCGACCTTCGCGAGCGGGTTGACCTCGACCAGGAGGGCGTCCGACTTGACGAAGGTGTCCCACAGCTTGATCAGGACGTTGACGACCTTGTCCGCGACCTCGGCCGGGAACTTGGCGGCCTCGACGATCTCGCGGGCCTTGGCCTCGTCCACGCCGTCGATGGCGTCGATCGCGATCTTGGCGACGGCCTCCGGGCGGGTGGCCGCCACCTCCTCGATCTCCATGCCGCCCTCGACGGACGCGATGGAGAGGAAGGTGCGGTTGGCACGGTCGAGGAGGAAGGAGACGTAGTACTCCTCGACGATCTCCGGCGCGGTCTCGGCGATCATCACCTTGTGGACCGTGTGGCCCTTGATGTCCATGCCGAGGATGTCCGTCGCGCGGGCAACGGCCTCGTCCGGGGTGGCAGCGAGCTTCACGCCGCCGGCCTTGCCGCGGCCACCGACCTTCACCTGCGCCTTGACGACGGACTTGCCGCCGAGACGCTCCGTGATCGCGCGCGCCGCCTCAGGCGTGTCGATGACTTCACCGGCCAGCACCGGTACATCGTGCTTGGCGAAGAGGTCCCTCGCCTGGTACTCGAACAGGTCCACGCGCTTCCGTCCCTATCAGTGATCTCGCGGTTCGTTGGATGCGTGGGCGTGCCGCGAAGGGCAACGTGACGTCCGCTTGTCACTAAAGGGGCGCACACGGTGTCCGAGTGCGCGGCATGTCCGTCTCGCAGGTTATCGCTGCTTGCTTGGGGCCCCTAAATCGCGGGTCACACCATGGCGGTGATACCTGTCACATGAACGCGGATCATCCCATGCCGTCCGGTATCGGAAGCGGCCGTTTCTCAATCGCCGCGGCCATCACCTCGGGAAACAGATCGGGCATGCAGGCGAAGGCCGGCGCTCCCAGCGCGGCGAGCGCGGCCGCGTGCTCCCGGTCGTAGGCGGGCGTCCCCTCGTCCGACAGCGCGAGCAGCGCCACGAACTGCACCCCCGACGCCTTCATCGCCGCGACCCGCTTCAGCATCTCGTTCCGTATGCCGCCCTCGTACAGGTCGCTGATCAGGACGACCACGGTCTCCGCGGGCCGGGTGATCTGCGACTGGCAGTAGGCGAGCGCCCGGTTGATGTCCGTACCGCCCCCGAGCTGGGTGCCGAAGAGGACGTCCACGGGGTCGTCGAGCTGGTCGGTGAGATCGACGACCGCCGTGTCGAAGACGACGAGCCGGGTGTCGATGGACCGCATGGACGCCAGCACCGCCCCGAACACGGACGCGTAGACGACGGACGCCGCCATCGAACCCGACTGGTCGATGCAGAGGACGACCTCCTTCTTCACCGACCGGGAGGCACGCCCGTACCCGACGAGGCGTTCCGGCACGATCGTGCGGTACTCGGGCAGGTAGTGCTTGAGGTTGGCCGCGATCGTGCGGTTCCAGTCGATGTCGTGGTGGCGCGGCCGGTTGATCCGGGCGCTGCGGTCGAGGGCGCCCGTGAGGGTGGCCCGGGTGCGGGTGGCGAGCCGCTTCTCCAGGTCCTCGACCACCTTGCGCACGACCGCCCGCGCCGTCTCCTTCGTGGTCTCCGGCATGGCCTTGTTGAGCGAGAGCAGCGTGCCGACGAGGTGCACGTCGGCCTCCACCGCCTCCAGCATCTCCGGCTCCAGGAGCAGGGAGGCCAGCCCGAGCCGGTCGATGGCGTCCCGCTGCATGACCTGCACGACGGAGGAGGGGAAGTACGTACGGATGTCCCCGAGCCAGCGCGCCACGGACGGCGCGGACGCCCCGAGCCCCGCGGAACGGTCCAGCCCCGCCTGCCCCTTGCCCCCGCCGCCGCTGCCGCTGCCGCTGCCGCTGCCGTAGAGCGCGGCGAGCGTCCCGTCCATCGCGGCGTCCCGCCCGGACAGCGCACACCCGGTGCCGTCGGCCCCGTCGCCCCCGAGCACCAGCCGCCAGCGCCGCAGGCGCTCCTGGTCCGACCGAGACGTGTGCTCCGCCTGTGCCGAGCCCGTCATGTCCCCACCCCCACAAGATCGTTGTCTTCGGCCCGGCCGTGGACCTCGTCGTCCGTTCCTTCGTCCAGGCCCAGCAGCAGCCGCACCAGCGGCAGCACGGCGTCCGCGCGCGCGGTGTCCGCCTCCGGGTCGAATCCGGGGAGGCCGGAGCTTCCGCCGCCCGCCGCGCTCCCCCGCTCGCCCGGGGCGCGCCGCACCAGCTCGCCGAGCGTCCTGCGCACTCCCGCCTCGTACGCCGAGAACGTCCGCCGCAGCAGCGGCAGTACGTCCGTGAATGCCTCCGCCGGTACGCCGGTCAGCCAGGCGTCGACCAGCCCGAGCAGCCGCTCGTCGTGCACCAGCAGCATCCCGCCCCCGCCGCCGACGAAGCCCTCGATCCACACGGCCGCCTCCGCCGGCGCGGTCCCCGGCGACAGCACGAGCCCCATCAGCCGGGCCGCCTCGTCCTGCCCCAACTCCCCTTCGTCCAGCAGGATCCGCGTGGCCCGCCCCCGGATCACGCCGGGTACGGTGTCCCGCCCGGACAGCCCGCGCAGCACCGAGCACCAGCGTCCGCGCAGCCCGGCGTCGCCCCGCTCTGCGGTGAGCGTGTCTTCGGGGGCACGGACGGTCGCCTCCGCGAGAAGCCCCACCGCCGTGTGGACGGCGTCCACATGGCGCCGCATCTCCTCGGCCGCGTCCGCGTCCAGGGCGGCGCAGGCGGGCGGCAGCCCGACGAAGATCCGCTCGGCGAGGCCGACGGCGACCTCGGTCAGGGCGCGCGTGTCCGTGCCGCGCACGTCGCCGTAGCGCAGGGAGCGCACCAGGGCCGGGAGGGCCTGGGCGATGTGGCCGACGTCGGCGTCGAGCGCCGCCCGGTCGGCGAGGACGCGCATCACCGCGGGGAGCGCGTCCCCCAGTCCGGCCAGGAGGCAGTGTTCGGCCAGCTCGGTGACCTCGGCGAGGGACGGCGCGGCCGCGGCGTCCGCCTCCGCCTTGGCCGTCGCCGCGGCGACCACCGTCGTGCCCCACACCCCGGCCTCGGCGACCCGCACCGACAGCTCCGGCTCCCAGCGCAACCGCCAGGTCTCCCGGAACGTGCCCGTGCTCCCCCGCGACCGCTCCGGCTCACCCCACGCGATGCCCAGCAGCCGCAGCCGGTGCAGCAGCCGGCTGCGCCCCGCGTCGGTCTCCTTGCGCAGGTCGAGCTCCATCTCCCGCTCCAGCGCCTCCGGTTTGAGCCGCAGCCGGCGCTGCTGCCGGGCCAGGTCCCGCTGCAGCGGCACCGCGGGCGCCGACTCGGGCACCTCCCCCAGCACGTCGCCGACGACCAGCCGGTCGTGCACCAGGGCGAGCGGCACGTCCGACCCCTCGCACATCACCGCGCGCACGGCGTCGGTCGTCTCGGTCAGGCCGGGCAGCGGGCGGCCGCGCATCGCGGCGAGCGTCTCGGCCAGCCGCACCGCCTCGATGACGTGCGCGGAGGAGACGATCCGGTCCTCCTCGCGCAGCAGCCCCGCCACCTTGGTCAGCCACCGCTCGACCGGCCGGTCGGGCACCCCGAACAGATGCCCGTACCAGCCGGGCGAGTCGATGCCCGCCCCGTACCCGCTGAACCGCGACAGCCTGCGGTGCGTCCACGGCACCCATGTCAGGTCCGTCTTGACCTTGGGCAGCCCCTTCAGCAGCGCCCGGTCGGCGGCGACGGTGGCCTTGCGCCGCAGCGCGGGCACGTGCCACGCCCCGCACACCACGGCCACGGCGTCCCCGAACTCACGCCGGGCCGCGCGCAGTTCGAGGCGCATGTACGCCTCCCGCACGAGATCCCGGTCGCGCCCGCCGGGCGCGTCCGTCTCCCGCAGCGCCCCCATGGCCTCTTCGAGTGCGGCGAAGGACGCGAACGCGGCGTCCGCCCGTGTGCCCGGGCCGCGGTGCTCGACCATGTCCTCCCACCAGCGCTCGGGGTCGTCGTACCCCCCGGCCTCGGCGAGCGCGCCCAGGGGATCGGCACGGATGTCATGGCCTGGGGCGCACGCGTCAGCCGGATCGCCGGCCTCCTCGGAAGCCGCCTCTTCCTCGCCGCGCAGGGCCAGCGTGTGCGCGGCGGGCAGGTCGATGAAGCGGGCCGGGACGCCGTGCTCCAGGGCCCAGCGGATCGCCACCCACTCCGGGGAGAACTCGGCCAGCGGCCAGAAGGCCGAGCGGCCGGGCTCGTCCACGGCGTGGGCGAGCAGCGCGACCGGCGGCCGCATGTCCTCGTCGGCGGCCAGCGGGATCAGGGCGCCGGCCTCGGGCGGCCCCTCGATGAGCACCACGCTCGGCCGGGCGGCCTCCAGCGCGGCCCGCACCGCCCGCGCGGACCCCGGCCCGTGATGCCGGACACCGAGGAGCAGCGGTCCGGAGCCGAACGCGCTTCCCCTCTCGGAGTCGCTCACGCGCTCACCTCCCGGCAGGCCCGGTAGAAGTCCTGCCAGCCCTCCCGCTCGCGGACGACGGTCTCCAGGTACTCCCGCCAGATGACACGGTCCGCCGCCGGATCCCGGACGACGGCACCGAGGATGCCCGCGGCGACATCGCCCGACCGCAGCACGCCGTCGCCGAAGTGGGCGGCGAGCGCAAGCCCGTTGGTGACGACGGAGATCGCCTCGGCCGTGGACAGCGTGCCGCTGGGCGACTTCAGCTTCGTACGGCCGTCGGACGTGACCCCGTCGCGCAGTTCACGGAAGACGGTCACGACGCGGCGGATCTCGTCGATGCCGTCGGGTGCGGGCGGCAGGTCCAGGGAGCGGCCGATCTGGTCGACGCGGCGCGAGACGATGTCGACCTCGGCCTCGGGGCTCTCCGGCAGCGGCAGCACGACCGTGTTGAAGCGGCGGCGCAGGGCGCTGGACAGGTCGTTGACCCCGCGATCGCGGTCGTTGGCCGTGGCGATCAGGTTGAAGCCGCGGACGGCCTGCACCTCCTGCCCCAACTCGGGTATCGGCAGCGTCTTCTCGGACAGGATCGTGATCAGCGTGTCCTGCACGTCGGCGGGGATCCGGGTCAGCTCCTCCACCCGGGCGGTCATGCCCTCGGCCATGGCCCGCATGACGGGGCTGGGCACGAGGGCGTCGCGGCTCGGGCCGTGGGCGAGCAGCTGCGCGTAGTTCCAGCCGTAGCGGATGGCCTCCTCCGGCGTGCCCGCCGTGCCCTGCACCAGCAGCGTCGAGTCGCCGCTGACCGCCGCGGCGAGATGCTCGGAGACCCAGGTCTTGGCCGTGCCGGGGACGCCGAGCAGGAGCAGGGCGCGGTCGGTGGCGAGGGTGGTGACCGCGACCTCGACGATGCGGCGCGGTCCCACGTACTTCGGTGTGATCACCGTGCCGTCCGGCAGCGTGCCGCCGAGCAGGTAGGTGGCGACCGCCCACGGCGACAGCTTCCAGCGGGCCGGACGCGGCCGGTCGTCCTGCGCAGCCAGCGCGGCGAGTTCGGCGGCGAAGGCGTCCTCGGCGTGCGGTCGCAGCGCCTCGCTCGCGGGTGCCGCGTTCGCGGGTGCGGAATGGTCGTGGCTCGGTTCGGTCGACGTCGGTGCAACGGTGACAGTCATGGCTGAGGCCCCCTCCAGCTCGGCCGGTTCGGATCTGGTGTCCACCGTGCACCACCCCACTGACAATCGGCTCTGACCTGCGAAAACGTGCTCGCGAGGCCGATTGTCAGTGGCGGGATCTACCGTCGATGACATGACTCAGCAGGGGGTGCGCTGGACCGCGGATCAGGTGCTGGCACTGGCGCCTGACACCGCGTCACGCAAAGCGGGAAGCAAACTCGGCGCGGCCGGGCCGTGGTCCGAGGCGGGCAGTTCGGACGAGGGGACGGTGTGGGGACTGTGCAAGGGCAGTGGCAGCAAGCCGTATCAGACAGTGGTCGACGTCGCGGACGTGGCGGGGCCCGCGTACAAGTGCAGTTGTCCGAGCCGCAAGTTCCCGTGCAAGCACGCGCTCGGCCTGCTGCTGCTGTGGGCGGAAGGGGACGGCGCGGTGCCTACGGCGCAGGCGCCGGACTGGGCCGAGCAGTGGACAGAAGGCAGGCGGAAGCGCGCGCAGGAGAAGCGGCCTGCGGGCGGCGCCGGCTCCTCGCCCGGGTCGGGTGACCCCGAGGCGGCGCGGCGCAGGGCGGAGCGCCGGGCCGAGCGGGTCACGGCGGGCGCGACGGAGCTGGAGCAGCGTCTGGCGGACCTGCTGCGCGGCGGCCTGGCGTCGGCGGAGCAGGCGGGGTACGGGCTGTGGGAGGAGACGGCGGCCCGCATGGTCGACGCGCAGGCTCCCGGACTGGCCGCGCGGGTGAGGGAGTTGGGGGCGATCCCGGCGTCGGGCCCCGGCTGGCCGGTGCGGCTGCTGGAGGAGCTCGCCCTGCTGCACCTCCTCGACCAGGGCTGGCTGCGCCGCGAGCGGCTGCCGGACGGCCTGGCGGCGACGGTCCGTTCCCGCATCGGCGTGGCCGGCCCGGCGGACGGCCCACCGGTACACGACCGCTGGCTGGTCCTCGCCCAGTACGACACGGCGGACACGAAGCTGACGACCCGCAGGATCTGGCTGTACGGCGCCGCGTCGGACCGCACCTGCCTGCTCCTCTCCTACGGCGCCGCCGGCCGGGCTCCCGAACTGGCCCTGCCGGTCGGGCTGGCCCTGGATGCGGAGGCGTGCGCCCACCCGGGTGCCGGGCAGCTGCGCGTGTCCCTGGGCGAGCGGTTCGGGCCACCCGCGCCCGCCGCGATACGGCCGCCGGGAGTGACGACGGCGCAGGCGGTCGCCCGGTACGGCGAGGCGCTGCGCGACGACCCCTGGCTGGACGCGGTGCCGGTGACGCTGGGTCGGGTCGTTCCGACCCCGGACGGCGACTCCTGGCAGCTGGCGGACGCGGACGAGGACGCCGCGCTGCCGCTCACTCCCGCCGCCCGCGCCCGCCCCGGACTGTGGCGGCTCGCCGCCCTCTCCGGCGGCGCCCCGGTCACGGTCTTCGGCGAGTGCGGCCACCGGGGCTTCACCCCGCTGACGGCGTGGCCGGAGGGAGCGGGGGAGGCGGTGGCGCTGTGCTGAGCCGCCGGCCGAAGGGCCTCGAACAGCAAAGAGAAACACGGGACTTGAGGGACCGAGGGCCACGAAAGAAGGGACTCCGATGACGGTGAGCTCCACCGCTGTGCACGCCTCGGGCGGCGCCGGCACCTGGGAGAACCTCGTGACCACGGCGCTGCTGGGCACCGACCGGCGCGCGATGGTGGGCGGGCCGGCCCGGGAGGCGCCGGTCGCGCTGCTGGACGCGGCGGCCGTGGAGACCGTGAGGCGGCGGGCGGGACTGCGTCCGGCCCGGGCGGCACGGCGGCCGGAGCGGGCCGCAGAGGACCCGCGCCCCGCCCTGCCCGCCGCGGCGGCGCGGCGGCTCGCCCTGCTGCTCGCCGCCCGTCCCGGGCCGGGCGGCGGCCGCCGCGGCAGCGCACCGGACCTGATGGAGCTGCTGCCCCAGTGGCTCGCGGCGGCGAACGCGCGCGGTTTCGCCGCGCCCCCGCAGGCGCTGCCCGCCCTGCTGGACGCGGCCCGGGGACGTACGGACCTGCGGCCGGCCGTGCTGGCGTTCGCGGGACCCCGCGCCCTGTGGCTGGCCCGGCTGAACCCGGACTGGCGGTTCGCCCTGCGCGCCGCACCGGGGGGCGGCGCGATGCTGCCGGACGCCGAGGACGCCGACGCGGCACGACGGCTGTGGCAGGAGGGGCTGTTCGCCGAGCGGGTCGCCCTGCTCGCGGCGATACGGGCTCGCGAACCCGCGGTCGCCCGCGAGCTGCTGGCCGAGACCTGGGCGACGGAACGGGCGGAGGACCGGCTCATGTTCCTGGACTCGCTGCGTACGGGGCTGGCCGCCGAGGACGAGCCGTTCCTGGAACAGGCGTTGGCCGACCGCAGCCGCAACGTGCGGGCGACGGCGGCCGAGTTGCTGTCCGCGCTGCCGGGCTCGGCGCTCGCCGCGCGGATGGCCGTACGGGCCGCGGCCTGTGTGGCGCTCGACCACACACGGGACGCACCGACGATCGCGGTGGAGGCGCCGCACGAGTGCGACACGGAGATGGCGAGGGACGGCGTGGCGGCCAAGCCGCCGTCGGGACGCGGCGAACGGTCCTGGTGGCTGGGGCAGTTGGTGGAGGCCGCGCCGCTCGGGACATGGCCGGGACGGCTCGGCGGGCGTACGCCCCGGGAGATCGTGGCGCTGCCGGTGGCGGACGACTGGCAGGGCGAGCTGCACGCGGCGTGGTGCCGGGCGGCCGTGCGGCAGCGGGATCCGGAGTGGGCCCGGGCGCTGCTCGGCACGGCCTCGACCCCCGCGGCCGGCGGCCCAGGGGCGGTCTCCCTGGCCGAGCGGGCGAAGCTGCTGGGCACGCTGGAGGCCGGGGAACGGGCGGAGTGGGTGGCCGGGTTCATCGCGACGCACGGCCTGTCCGAGGCGTTCCAGCTGCTCGGGATGTGCGTCGTGCCGTGGGCCGCGCCGCTCGGCCGGGCCGTGGTGGACGCCCTCAACATCGCTCGGGACGCGGGGAGTTACCCGTGGAGCTTCAGCGGAGTGATGGGACTGGCCGAGCGGTGCCTGGATCCCGCGGAGGCGGCACGGCTGGAGGGGCTGCTGGCGGTGCCGGACGAGGGGAAGGACGCGTCGCCGGGCGCAGGGGGGTACTGGGCGGAGGCGTTCCAGCGACTCGTGACGACGCTGCGGTTGCGCTCCGCCATGGCCGACGAGTTGGGATAGGGCAGCCTCGGCCACGGTCGCCGGCCCTGGGGAGCAGCTCCCCAGGGCCCGCGCACCCTAGGCTCCCGCGGGCTGCCGTGCGTTCTCGCGCACCCAGTCCACGATCGACGCCGTCGTCGCCCCGGGCGTGAAGATCGCCGCGACGCCCTTCTCCTTGAGCGGCGGGATGTCGTCCTCGGGGATGATGCCGCCGCCGAAGACCAGGATGTCCTCGGCGTCGCGCTCCTTGAGGAGGTCGATGACCGCCGCGAAGAGCGTGTTGTGGGCGCCGGAGAGGATGGAGAGGCCGATCGCGTCGGCGTCCTCCTGGATCGCCGTGTCGACGATCTGCTCCGGCGTCTGGTGAAGCCCGGTGTAGATGACCTCCATGCCGGCGTCGCGCAGGGCCCGCGCGATCACCTTGGCTCCGCGATCGTGACCGTCGAGCCCCGGCTTGGCGACCACCACGCGGATCGGACCAGCTGCCACACCCATCACTGCCTCCATGAAGCGACTACATCCATCCGTACCGACATGTACCGCATGTTCCCCGCGTTCCGTCACCTGTAGCGAAGTGAACGAACGTTATCTCCAGCATCCCGCAACCGGCAGTTTCACGGTGCTGACCGAGGGGGAAATCACACGGTGGGACATGTTCGGGAGCCGCAGCGTGGTCCGTGGGGACCCGAAGGGCGCGTAGGGCAGCCGCGCGCACCCTCGGCCCCCTTCTCGCGCCCACTCGCGACTTCCGCGAGCGCACACGGGGGACAGGGGCGTCCTTCTGTGTGCCGACAGGAGGTCGGCCATGAGGGTCACCAGGGCACTGCACCCCCTTCTCCCCCTCTGCCAGCGTCTGCTTCCATGCAGGCTGGCAGGGCTCTCCCTGACCCTCCTCAAGGCGGCCGCCCTCGAGGTCACGATCCTCGCGGGGCATCTCCTGCTGTATCCGACCGGCATCGCCCAGGAGCGCCGCTCCCCCGCCCGCCCCCTGCCCGCGCCGGACGGCACCGCGCAGCTGCCGGTCCAGACCGGGCCCCCGGTCGTCCTGCTGCACGGCTTCATCGACAACCGCTCGGTCTTCGTGCTGCTGCGCCGCAGCCTCGCGCAGCACGGCGGACAGCGCGTCGAGTCGCTCAACTACTCGCCGCTGACCTGCGACATCCGCGCCGCGGCCGAGCTGCTCGGCCGCCACATAGAGGAGATATGCGAGCGCACGGGCAGCCGCCGGGTGGACGTCGTGGGGCACAGCCTCGGCGGTCTGATCGCGCGCTACTACGTACAGTGCCTCGGCGGTGACCTGCGGGTCCGCACACTGGTCACGCTCGGCACCCCGCACTCCGGCACGCGGGTCGCCCCGCTGGCGAACGCCCACCCGATCGTGCGCCAGATGCGTCCCGGTTCGGAGGTCATCGAGGAGCTGGCCCGGCCCGCTCCCGGCTGCCGTACGCGCTTCGTCAGCTTCTGGAGCGACCTGGACTCGCTGATGGAGCCGCTGGAGACCGCCCGTATCGACCATCCCGACCTGGTGGCGAGCAACGTACAGGTGACCGGGATCGGACATCTCGCCCTGCCCGTCCATCCCCTCGTCGCGACCGGGATACGGCAGGCCCTCGACGCAGAGCAGCCGGGATCGCGGACGGACGCGGAAACGGACGGCGTGATCGTGGCCTGAGAGCCGTGAGAGCGGCCGGATGCCGCGGACTTTACGCACTGGACGGCCGACGGACATCGAACATTCATCGAACGCAAAGCCAAACCCGTGCCCACCGTCCCCGAAACACGGCCGAATGCCCGTTTCCCGCAGGCGCGAAACCAGCCGAAGATTGTCGCGCCCGTGTACCGCCGGGTACAGTCGCCGCACTGCTCTGGCAGCCCCTGTTGTCGAGGCGAAAGAGAAGTTGGTGAACGACCGTTACACGTCGGGGACCATGACCACCCCGGCCCCGGCTTCCGAGGCCACGTCGGCGCACTACGCGTCGTACGGAACGCAGGAAGCCCAGTACGGCGACTTCACCACGCACGGCGGCTACGACGCCGGCGGTTACGCGACCGGCACCCACCCCACCACGGGCTACGAGACCGACCCGCTCTTCGGTGACATCCCGGGCGAGAGCCACGCCACGGGCGCGTACGACACCACGCACTGGTCGACCGGCGCCCACCAGACCGTGGACTACGACCCCTACACGGCCCAGCAGCAGACCGGCTACCACCCCACGGGTGCCTACGAGACCGGCGCCTGGACCTTCCCCGCGCAGGCCACGGGCGCCGACGCGAGCGGCCAGTGGGACACGAACGCCTGGCTCCAGCCCGACCAGGCCCCCGCCGCCGACCCGACCCAGCAGTGGGAATGGGGCACGCAGGCCTTCGACACCGGCGCGTACGACGCCACGCAGTGGAACGCCGAGGGGAGCGTTCCCGAGCAGCGGCCCGAGTCCTTCGATCAGCAGGCGACCGGCACCTTCGAGCAACAGCCGTACGAGGAAGCCGCGTTCGAGCACCCCTCCTACGAGGAAACCTCCTTCGAACAGCCGTCGTACGAGGATCCGACGTACGAGGAACCGTCGTACGAAGACCCGTCCTTCGAGGGCGTCCCCTTCGAGGAATCCGCGCCGGACGACGGCGAGTTGATTGCGACCGGCGTGCTGCCGGGCGAGACCCCTCTGCTCGAAGGCCAGGAGGAGATCACCCCGGCTCCGCAGACGCGCGCCGGCTCGCGCGGCGCGGCGCGCTCCCGGCGCCGTACGCCCGCCAAGCGCTCCGCGCTGCTGACCGTCGCCGTCCCCTCGGCGTGTGTGATGGGGGTCGCCGGGATCGCCGCCGCCTCCGTGGGCGGCGGCATGAGCGACGATTCCAAGGACACGGCGGCCGCCGCCCCGGACGCCCACGCGGTGAAGCCCTCCGTCGCCAACAACAAGCTGGACACCCAGCTCGAGAGCCTCTCCGCCGGCGCCGACGACTTCGCCGACCGGGCCAGCCGCACACAGGAGCGCATCGACCTCAAGGTCCAGCAGGTGGCGGAGCAGAAGAAGGCTGCGGAGGAGGCGGCCCGGAAGGAGCGGCTGCGTCCCAAGTTCGCGCTTCCGGTGGCACAGCACGGGCTCAGCGCCCTCTTCGGCCAGGCCGGCGTCAACTGGATGTCGCTGCACACGGGCATCGACTTCCCCGTGTCGTACGGCACGACGGTGATGGCCGCGATCGACGGCACCGTCACCACGAAGTGGAACAGCGCCTACGGCAACATGCTGATACTGACGGGGAAGGACGGCACGGAGACCTGGTACTGCCACCTCTCCCACTACCGCGTCGCCCCCGGTACGTCCGTCAAGGCCGGCGACCCGATCGCCAACTCCGGGAACTCCGGCAACTCGACCGGCCCGCACCTGCACTTCGAGGTGCACCCGGGCGGCGGCGCGGCGGTCGACCCGCTCCCATGGCTGCACAGCCACGGACTCAACCCGAACTAGCTCCACGAGGTGAGCCCCCCGCCGGATCTCCGACGGGGGGCTCACTCATGTTCACGGAACCGCTCGTGGGCCGGCTAGAGCTTCTCCACCGGCGCATACCGCAGCAGCAGCCGCTTCTGCTTGCCGTCGCCGAAGTCGATCGTCGCCTGGGCCTTGTCGTCCGCGCCCGCCACTGCGACGACGGTGCCGAGCCCGAACTGGTCGTGCGTGACCCGGTCCCCGACGGCCAGGGACACCACCGGCTTGTCCGACGTCCTGCGCGTGGCGAACCCGGACGCGCCCGCCGCCGACGAACGCGAGCGGGACGACGACAGCGAGGCCGCGATCCCGGACGCCGACCCGGAGGGCTTGGACGCGACGGCTCCCGTCCGCTTCCACTCCAGGTACGAGTCCGGGACCTCCTCCAGGAAGCGGGAGGGCGGGTTGTACGACGGCTGGCCCCAGGCGCTGCGCATCGTCGAGCGCGTGAGGTACAGCCGTTCCCGCGCGCGCGTGATGCCGACGTACGCCAGGCGCCGCTCCTCCTCCAGCTCCTTGGTCTGGCCGAGGGCGCGCATGTGCGGGAAGACCCCGTCCTCCATGCCGGTCAGGAACACCACCGGGAACTCCAGGCCCTTGGCGGTGTGCAGGGTCATCAGCGTGATGACGCCGTCGCCGTCCTCCTCGTCGGGGATCTGGTCGGAGTCGGCGACCAGGGCGACCCTCTCCAGGAAGTCGGACAGCGTGCCCTGCTCCTCGCCCTCCTCGCGCTCCTGCTCGAACTCCAGAGCCACGGCGGCGAGTTCCTGGAGGTTCTCGATGCGGGTCTCGTCCTGCGGGTCGGTGGACGCCTGGAGCTCGGCGAGATAGCCGGTGCGCTCCAGCACCGCCTCCAGGACGGTCGCCGGTCCCGCTCCGGACTCGACGATCGTACGGAGCTCCTCCATCAGCACGTTGAAGCGCCTTACGGCGTTGGTCGACCGCGCGGCCATGCCGTACGCCTCGTCGACCCGGCGCAGCGCCTGCGCGAAGCTGATCTTCTCGCGCTGGGCGAGCGCGTCGACCATCGCCTCCGCGCGCTCGCCGATGCCGCGCTTGGGGACGTTGAGGATGCGGCGCAGCGGGACGGAGTCCTCCGGGTTGGCCAGCACCCGCAGGTACGACAGGACGTCCCGGACCTCCTTGCGCTCGTAGAAGCGGACGCCGCCGACGACCTTGTAGGGCAGGCCGACGCGGATGAAGACCTCTTCGAAGACACGGGACTGGGCGTTG
Source organism: Streptomyces sp. NPDC046805 (assembly GCF_040645355.1). Taxonomy (NCBI): domain Bacteria; kingdom Bacillati; phylum Actinomycetota; class Actinomycetes; order Kitasatosporales; family Streptomycetaceae; genus Streptomyces; species Streptomyces sp. NPDC046805. The sequence goes on from NZ_JBEYYC010000011.1 coordinate 137,862, forward strand.
GTGCGGTAGAACACGGCGACGTCGCCGGCCCTCGCGTCGCCCGCGTCCGTGAGGCGGTCTATCTCGTCGGCGACGAACTGGGCCTCGTCGTGCTCGGTGTCGGCGACGTAGCCGGTGATGCCCGCGCCCGCGCCCGCGTTGGTCCACAGGTTCTTCGGGCGGCGGGACTCGTTGCGCTCGATGACCGCGTTGGCGGCGGACAGGATCGTCTGCGTGGAGCGGTAGTTCTGCTCCAGCAGGATCGTCGTCGCGTCCGGGTAGTCCTCCTCGAACTGGAGGATGTTGCGGATGGTCGCTCCGCGGAAGGCGTAGATCGACTGGTCGGCGTCACCCACGACGCACAGTTCGGCGGGCGGCAGCTCGTGCTCGCCCGGGGTCGCGTCCGCCGACTGATCGGAGGGGCCGACGAGCTCGCGCACCAGGGCGTACTGGGCGTGGTTGGTGTCCTGGTACTCGTCGACGAGGACGTGGCGGAAGCGGCGGCGGTAGTGCTCGGCGACGTCCGGGAAGGCGCGGAGCAGGTTGACCGTCGTCATGATCAGGTCGTCGAAGTCGAGGGCGTTCGCCTCGCGCAGCCGCGACTGGTAGAGCGCGTAGGCCTGGGCGACGGCCTTCTCGAAGCCGTCGGAGGCCTGGGCCGCGAAGTCCTCCTCGTCGATCAGCTCGTTCTTCAGGTTGGAGATCTTGGCGCTGAAGGACTTCGGCGGGAAGCGCTTGGGGTCGAGGTCCAGGTCGCGGCAGACCAGGGCCATCAGCCGCTTGGAGTCGGCGGCGTCGTAGATCGAGAACGACGACGTGAAGCCGAGCCTCTTGCTCTCGCGGCGCAGGATGCGCACGCACGCGCTGTGGAAGGTCATGACCCACATCGCGTTCGCGCGCGGGCCGACGAGCTGCTCGACGCGCTCCTTCATCTCGCCCGCGGCCTTGTTGGTGAAGGTGATCGCGAGGATCTGGCCCGGGTGCACGTTCCGCTCGGCCAGCAGGTGCGCGATGCGATGCGTGAGGACGCGGGTCTTGCCGGAGCCCGCGCCGGCCACGATGAGCAGTGGGGAACCGGCGTGCACGACGGCCGCGCGCTGGTTGTCGTTCAGCCCGACCAGGAGCGCCGCCGGGTCGATGACCGGGCGCGGGGCGCCGTCGCGGTAGTGGGCGTCCCGGTCCGGCGGCACGTCGAACTTCCCGCCGAACAGATCGTCCGGAATCGACTCCGGAGCGTGATCGTCCTCGGGCGGCGGCGGTTCCTCCTCGTGGCCGCGGGGGGCCTGGAGGTTCGCCAGGAAGCTGTCGTCAAAGAGGCTGCTCATCGCTCTCCGAGTCTAGGGCGCCCCACCGACAAACCGCCGCCGCCCCGAAAACATCCACGGCCGGGGACGCCGGGTGCGGCACACACACCCACCTTCACCCTCCAGAATCGTGCCGTAACGGTACGCAACCGACCCGCAGGCGGCTCGAATCGATCACGCGGCGACGGCGACCGACGCCATCCCCCCGTCGAGAACAACCGAACAAGTCACCTCATAACACACCGAATTGACCATCGCCAGGCAAGGTCATTACCAAGGTCACGAAAATGTATCGGGCATATCACCCACCAACCTTCACACGGGCCACACGAGTTGGCTACCGTGCCGGGCGGGCCGCAGGACCCCCACCGGCGAACGTCGCCGGGCCACGCGGCCCCCGCCGAGTCCGGCGCGCCTTCCGTGGTGCCGGAGCCGGGGACCCACACCGACCTTGGGGTGAATCGGTCCCGCTCCCCTCAGGGAAGGGACCGTAGGGCAGCCTTCCGGATCCACCCGCCCGAACCCGACAGCTAACTCGGTAGGCGGAGCACGGAAGGAGTCCCCCTTGGCGTCGCACCGCAAGCCGCGCCCCGTCGGTACGGGCCTGGCGGGCATACGCACCCCCGCCCTCGCAACCGCCGCCCTCACCTCGGTGGCCCTGCTGTCCCAGACAGCTCAGGCCGCCCCCTCCGCCGACCGCGGCAAGCCGAGCGTCGAAGAGGTCCAGAAGAAGGTCGACGACCTGTACCACCAGGCGGAGTCGGCGACCGAGAAGTACAACTCCGCGAAGGTGAAGACCGGCGAGGAGCGCAAGCGCGTCGACGGCCTCCTCGACGACGTGGCCCGCCGCACGGAGCGGCTCAACAAGGCACGCGAGAAGCTGGGTACGTTCGCCGCGGCGCAGTACCGGACCGGCGCCGCCGCCCCCAGTACCGCCACCCTCCTGCTCGCGAACTCCCCGCAGGACTACTTCGACCAGAGCCAGCTGATGCACCGGCTGACCTCACGTGAGAAGGGCGCGGTCGACGACTACGTCACCCAGCAGTCCGCGACCATGAAGAAACGGCAGGAGGCCACCAAGAGCCTCGAGACGCTCACCGCTTCGCAGACCGACCTGAGGACCGCCAAGACCACCGTCCAGACGAAGCTGACGACGGCGCGTGAGCTGCTGTCGAAGCTGACGGCGGAGCAGAAGGCGCGGCTAGCGGCGATCGAGAAGCAGAAGCAGGAGGAGGCCGCGCGGAAGGCGGCGGAGCTCGCCAAGCAGCAGGCCGCGGAGGAGGCGGCCCGGCAGAAGAAGGCCGCCGCGGCGAGCGTGTCGGCCTCGACGGGCTCCTCCTCGGGCTCCTCGACCTCCACCGCGGACTCCTCGTACGCCACGCAGGCCGCGAAGACGATCGCCTTCGCGCGCGCCCAGATCGGCAAGCCGTACGTCTGGGGCGCCACCGGGCCCGACTCCTTCGACTGCTCGGGCCTCACCCAGGCCGCCTGGAGATCCGCCGGCGTCAGCCTCCCGCGCACCACCTGGGACCAGGTCAACGTCGGCACCACGGTCTCGCTCGCCGATGCCCGGCCCGGTGACCTGATCTTCTTCTACGACGACATCAGCCACGTCGGCATCTACATCGGCAACGGCATGATGATCCACGCCCCGAAGCCCGGCGCCTACGTCCGCGAGGAGTCGATCTACTACGGCGGCTCGTCGATCATCCACAGCGTGGTGCGGCCGGCCTGAGCCGACCTGATGGAGCGTTTGGTCTGAGCCGGCCGCGGTGGTGTGGGCCGCTGTCGCGGCGGCTCACACCACCTCCGGCTCATCTCACGTCCGGCTCAGTCACGTCCACAGCACGGCGATGAAGATGTTCACCATGGTCAGCACGCCCACCAGGCCGAAGAGGCGCTTGTCCACCGTCTCGTCGTCCCGCTTCACGTAGACGAGCCCGAGGATCACGATCAGCAGCGCCAGCTTCACGCCGATCTTGATGCTGTTGACATGATGGCCGCCGGCCTCGTTGAGACCGACCAGGACCACGCCGGTGACCAGCATGGTCAGCGCGCCGTGCAGCATCGCGGGGACGAACCGGGCTGTGCCCTTGCCCATCGCCTTCATCTGGGTGAGGAAGCCGCCCAGGAGCGAGGCGATGCCGATGATGTGCAGGCCGACGAAGATTTCGATGAGTACGCCCATGGTCGGGAGCCTAATCAGCGGCGCCGGCACGTCCGGCCACCGCCCCACCTTCTCGCCCCCTCCCCCTCATGCGCATATGCGCCCGTGGCCTTAGCACCGCGCCACCCCGCGCGCCCCGAAACCGCTGCTTCGGTCACGGCTCCACATGAAGTCGGCGGCTCCGCACCCTGATCGCTGTCATATGCGGTCACCAGGCGATCCCGTCACGCCACTTCCGTACATCGCGTTACCAAGCCGACACACTCAGGTTTAGCGTCCTCCACCAGGTGACCGGCTCCCCACCGCCGCCCGGGCCATGGGCGGCAGCCGGACACCTCCGCCGAGAAGGTCCGGCGGCGGCCCGCTCCCCCGTGCGGGCCGCCGCAGGACACCGGGCGCGAGAGAGCGCCCCCGCGGTCGTACGAGTCACACGAAAGGACGTGACGGTCCGGTGGCAGCGCACCGCAAGCCCCGAGAACGCTCGCTCGGCGGCCCTACGGCCCGTACCGCGGCGACCCTGGCCCTGGCGGGCGCGGCGACCGCGACGGGCTTCGACGGAACCGGGCACGCCGAGCCGCAACTGACGCCTGCGCAGGTCAAGGCCAGGGTGGACAGGCTGTACGAGGACGCGGAGATCGCCACGGAGAAGTACAACGGGGCGAAGGAGAAGGCGGATGCGGCGCAGCGGCGGCTGACGACGCTGCAGGACCAGGCGGCCCGCCGGGAGGCGAAGCTCGACTCGGCGCGGAACGCGCTGGGCTCCATCGCCACGGCGCAGTACCGCAGCGGCGGGCTCCCGCCCGCGATGCAGCTGGCGTTCTCCGGCAGTCCCGGGCAGTACCTGGAGGGCGCCGAGTTGGCCGAGCGCGTGGCCGACCGGCAGTCGCAGGCCGTCGCTCGCGTACGACAGCAGCTCCGCGAGATCGAGCAACTGCGCGGCGCCGCCCGCGTCGAGCTGGCATCGCTCAGGTCCAGACAGACCGAGCTGAAGCGGCAGAAGAAGACGATCACCGGGAAGCTGGCCGAAGCCCGGCATCTGCTGTCCCGGCTGTCACCACGCGAGCGGACGCGGGCCACGGCGGACGGCGGGGCCGGGCACGCCTCACGGTCGGGCTCGGACGCGCGCGACGCGCTGGGCGCTGCCGGTTCCGTCGCGGCCCCCAACCCCCGTGCCGCCACGGCCGTTTCCTACGCGTACCGGAAGCTGGGCAGCCGCTATGTCTGGGGCGCGACGGGCCCGGACTCCTTCGACTGCTCGGGCCTCGTCCAGGCCGCCTACCGCTCCGCCGGCGTCTCCCTCCCTCGCACGACATACGCCCAGATCGACGCGGGCCGCCGCGTCTCCCGCTCCCAACTCGCCCCAGGCGACCTGGTGTTCTTCTACTCCGGCGTCAGCCACGTCGGCATCTACATCGGCAACGGTCAGATGATCCACGCCCCCAACCCGTCGGCACCGGTCCGCGTGGCCCCCATCGACGAAATGCCGTTCGCGGGGGCGACGCGGGTGGCGTGAGCGCCTGCGTCGGGGCGGCGAGGGCGGCGACGTGGCGAGGTCAGGGCCTGGTGATCGACGCCCGCGGCATGCTCCGGCCCCAACGACAGCGGCTCAAGCCCTCGTCGGACGGTCACACCAGCCGTCGGGCCGTCGCCCAGCGGGTCAGCTCGTGGCGGTTGGAGAGCTGGAGCTTGCGCAGGACCGCGGAGACATGGGACTCGACCGTCTTCACGGAGATGAAGAGCTGCTTGGCGATCTCCTTGTACGCATAGCCCCGGGCGATGAGCCGCAGCACCTCGCGCTCGCGCTGGGTGAGGCGGTCGAGGTCCTCGTCGACCGGTGGGGCGTCGGTGGAGGCGAAGGCGTCGAGGACGAAGCCTGCCAGGCGCGGGGAGAAGACGGCGTCGCCCTCCTGGACGCGGAAGATCGAGTCGACCAGATCGGTGCCGGTGATCGTCTTGGTGACGTAGCCGCGGGCGCCGCCGCGGATCACGCCGATGACGTCCTCCGCCGCGTCCGAGACGGACAGGGCGAGGAAGCGGACGGGCCGCTCGGCGTCGGCCGTCAACGCGGCGCAGCGGCGCAGGACTTCGACGCCACCACCGCCGGGAAGATGGACATCGAGGAGGACCACCTCGGGGCGGGTCGCGGTGATGACCGTGACCGCCTGGTCGACGTCCGCGGCCTCGCCGACGACCTCGACGCCGGTCTGCTCGGTCTGGCCGATCTCGGCCTGTACGCCCGTACGGAACATACGGTGGTCGTCGACGAGGACCACACGTACGTGCCGCTTCCCGGAGGGGCCGGCCTCGGCCGCCTCCGCCGCTCCCGCCGTGCCGTTCGTCTCGGTCGCGTCGCTCATGCCGTCTTCTCCGCTCTCTCCATCTCCAGCTCGACCTCCGTGCCGCCGCCCGGCACCGCCCGCAGCCGCGCCGTGCCGCCGTTGCGCTCCATGCGGCCGATGATCGATTCCCTGACCCCCATGCGGTCGGCGGGTATCGAGTCGAGGTCGAAGCCCGGTCCGCGGTCGCGGACCGACACGAAGACCTTCCTCCCCTCGACTTCGGCATAGACCTGCACGGCACCGCCCTCGCCACCGTACTTGGCGGCGTTCACCATCGCCTCGCGCGCGGCCTGCATCTGTGCGGCGGTCTTCTCGTCGAGCGGGCAGTCCCCGACCACGACGACCTCGATGGGGACGCCGTGCTTGTCCTCGACCTCGGCCGCGGTGCGCCGCACCGCCTCGGCGAGAGTGGCCGGTTCGTCGTCCTCGTCCTTGCCGGTGCCCGCGGGCCGGTACAGCCAGGTGCGCAGGTCGCGCTCCTGGGCGCGGGCGAGACGGCGCACCTCGTTCGCGTTCTCCGCGTTGCGTTGGATCAGGGTCAGGGTGTGCAGCACGGAGTCGTGGACGTGGGCGGCGACCTCGGCGCGCTCCTGGGCGCGGATGCGCATGAGGCGCTCCTGGGACAGGTCCTGGGTCACGCGGACGAGATAGGGACCGGCGAGGAGCGTGATGCCGACGAGGACGGCGAGGGCGGCCTGGAGCACCGGGCCGAGCGGGGCGGCGGAGCCCTGCAGGACGACGATGCCGGAGACGCCGGCCGTGACGAGCAGGACGCCCGCGCCCGCGCGCAGAAGCGTCAGCGTCCGGCGTCGGCGGCCGACTTCGACCCAGCGGGCCCTGCGGGCGTTGTCCGCCTGGCGCCAGACGAGGGCGACGCCCGCGCCGACGAGGACGGCCGGGATGAGGTACGCCTTGGCCGCGCCGCTCAGGTTGATGTTGCTCACGAAGACCATGGCCACCACGACCATGAGCAGCAGGGCGACCATCTGGCCCTTGTCCGGTTTACGGGCGACGAGTCTGCGGCGTCCGTCCGGCGAGGTCTCGGTACCGACGAGGGACGGAGGCTTCTGGTCGCCGACGCCGCCGACGCCGAGAGGCACGAAGAACCAGAACGCGGCGTAGAGGAGCGCGCCGAGGCCGTGGGCCATGAACAGGCCGGCGAAGACGAGCCGCACCCACACCACGGGCAACCCGAGATGCCCGGCGAGCCCCCGCGCCACACCACCGAGCCAGCGGCCGTCGCTGCTGCGGTAGAGCTTGCGCGGCGGCCGCGGGTCGTCGAGCGGTGGTGCTGCGGCTTCCGGCATGTCGTCGATGGTCACATGACCGGGTGTCACGGGGCATCAGGGTCGACCCCCGAGACTCCCCTGATCTTCGGAACCCGGGCCGTCGCACGCCTCCCCCGCACCGTCTCGGGGGCCGATTTCAGGGTTCGCCCAGGGTCGTTCCCCCTGCCGTCGCGGCAGCCCGGCCGTCACCATGGACGCATGACAGATCACGAGCACGCCGCGACGGGTCCGGGACCCGGCCCCGGCCCACGCCCGACCCCGGGCGCCGGGCCGACGGATGCCGCGCCCGCCGCGGCCGACTCCGCCGGCGTGGGCGGCTCGGGCGGAACGGTCCCGAGCTCCGGGGAGGCCTCACCCCTCGCGGCCCTGCGCGGATTCCGCCGCGAGCGGCGCCACAAGGTGATCGCGGGCGTGTGCGCGGGGCTCGGGCGGCGCACCGACATGGACCCCGTGATCTTCCGCATCACCCTCGCCGTGCTGGCCGCGACCGGCGGCATCGGGCTCATCTTCTACGGCTTCGCCTGGCTCTTCGTGCCGTACGAGGACGAGGAGGAGAACGAGGTCCGCAAGCTGCTCACCGGCCGGGTCGACGGGCAGGCGCTCGCCGCCGTGCTCTTCGCCCTGATCGGCTGCTGGGTGTTCCTGACGATGCTGAGGAACGGCGGGGTGCTCACGTTCGCCGCCGTCCTGTCACTGCTGCTCGCCGGCGCGGGCTACTGGTCGCAGCGACGCGACGCTCCCGACGCCACGCCTTCCCCGAGCGCCGGACCGCGCTCGGGGAGAGCAGGCCCCATAGCGGCCCAGGCCGCCGCCGACGCCCCGCCCGAGGCCCAGGCGCCGCCGGTCCCCACCACCTACCCCTCCTGGTGGCGCGACCCCATCGTGAAGGACGGCACGCACGTCGGCGGTACCGGTTATCTGTGGGGCCCCGGAGACTCCCGCGGCGGGGACGTCACAGCGGCCCTCGACGTCAGCCTCGGCCTGTCCTACGGCCACGGCACCACCGAGATACGCACACCGCGTCCCGCGCCCGCACCCGCGAAGGCGAAGGCGCGCGGCCCGCGCTGGATCGGCGGCTGGGTCTTCCTGCTCGCCCTCGTGGCCGGTGGCCTGGGCGCCCGTCGGACCTGGGGCGCGCACCCGCTGGGCACCAGCCTGCAGGCGGGTCTGTCCTGCGCGCTCGTCGTCTTCGGCATCGGCATCGCCGTCAGCGCGGCCCTGGGGCGTACGGGGGCCGGATCGGTGTTCCTCGCGGTGCTCACGGCGGCGCTGCTCGCCGGGGCGACGGCACTGCCACGGGACATCACCGCCCACTGGAACCACACGTCATGGCGCCCCGCGACGACTGCGGACGTGCAACGGAAGTACGACCTGGGTACCGGGGTCGGCACCTTGGACCTGACGCGGATACACCCGGGCAAGGGGCGGACCCTGGAGACGGGGGCCCAGGTGGGCGCGGGCCGGCTGCGCGTGATCGTGCCGGCGGACGTGACCGTGCGGATGAGCATCGACGTCGGACTGGGCGACATCCGAATACCGGGAGACGACAGGAAGGGCGTGGACGTGGAGCCTGACAGGCACAAGGACGTGACGCTGGCTCCGGCGCCGGGTGGCAAGGACGCGGGCACGCTCGATCTCGGCCTACAGGTCGGCGTGGGACAGGCGGAGGTGAGCCGTGCTGCGTCATGAGTTCCAGCCGGGTCGGCTGGTCGCCGGGCTCTTCCTCGCCGGCACGGGCGCCGTCTACGCCGGTGATGCGGTCGGCCTGTGGGACACCCCGTGGTTCGCGATCGTCCCGCTCGTCGTGGGCGGCCTCTGCCTCGCGGGCGCGACGGCGGCCTTGACCCGGGGCATACGCGGCAGGCGCGGGCCGGGTCGCGGGAACGGCACTGGCGCCGCCGACACCGGCGCGACGAGCTGACGACCTGCCAGGAACTCTGGTCCCTGCAGGGGACGCAACTCCCCTCCGGCGGGATCTACCGCAAGCCACCCGCCCGCCCCCGGCGCCTCCTGCGCAGGGCCGCGTCCAGGGAGAAGTACGGGGTGCCGGCGAGGACGAGGGGCAGCCAGGCCATCAGGTAGGCGAGGTCGTTGCCGTAGTAGTAGGGGGTGGTGGCCCAGCTCACCGTCAGCCACAGGCTGAGCGAGATCAGTGCGCCGCCGAGTGCGGCGAGGCGGCCGAACAGGCCGACCAGGATGCCGATGCCGACGGCGAGTTCGCCGAACGCGATGGCGTAGCCGAAGCCGACGGGGTTCTTCAGGGCCATGTCGACCATGGCCGGGATGGCCGCGGAGTCCCGGACCGAGCTCATGGTGTCGCCGATCGAGCCGGAACCGGAGGCCTTCATGAAGGAGCTGTCGGTGATCTTGTCCAGCCCGGCGTAGATGAAGGTGACGCCGAGGAAGACCCGAAGCGGAAGGAGGGCGTATCGGGTGGTGGTGTCCCGCAAGGTCCGGTCGCTGTCGAGATAGTTGTGCGTGTCCGTACGAATGCTGTGCGTCATCGCTCCCAGCCGCCTCTCGCCCGCATACCGTGACCCTCGACAGACCATACGTACGACAATCGAATCCGGCTCAATCCTCTCCGTGGCCGATTTCCCGAATTCGGCTTGGTCATCCTTCCGCTGGAGAGCCGCTCGCCCGGAGAGTCACTCCATCACTTCGACCACGCATCGCTCGGTGGCGATCCCGGCCGCCGTCACCACCCGCACCTCCACGCGTCCGGGCTCCACTTCGGCCGGTACCGGGACGGTGAGCACCGCGTCCGTGGGGTTGCTGAAGCCGCCGGTGACGGGGACCAGGGGGACGTGGACGTCGACCGCGCCGATGCGGACGATCATGCGGGAGAGCTGGTCGGCGCTCTGGGCGCCGGGCGGTACGAAGCCGGCGCCGCGGATCTCGATGTCGTCACCGGTGCGGATCGGCCCGTCCAGGTCGCCGGCCTCGCGGGCGCGGACCACGGAGAGGATCACCGGGCGGCCGCCCTCCGCGTACTTGGCGGCGAGGTAGGTCGCGGCCGAGATCAGCACCACCACCGCCAGACCCCACGGCAGGTCGGGCAGCTGGTCGGGGCGGCGGGCCAGCCGGACCGCGGCGAACACGAGGGCAACGGCACCGATCACGACGTACTGGATGTCGGCGAAGGTGCCCCGGCCGCCGTCGTCGGTCAGCAGGTCGGCCGCGCGTGGCCGGCGCGCCCGTACCTTCTGCAGCCGCTGCCCGAGGATCCGCAGGCCGACCACGCGTCGCACGAGCACCGCGATCCCGCAGACCACGGCGAGCACGGTCGCGATCCCGGCCCCGCGGGCGAGGTCGAGTCCGGAGATCAGCGCGTCGCGTTCCCGGTGGTCGGAGGCGGCGGCGAGGCGGCCCGCCAGCACCAGCACCGCGTACGCCACGAACAGCACCCAGGCGGCGGCGACGGTACGGGAGGTGGACATCCGGTTGTCCTCGCCGATGACCGGGGCGAGCGCCCCGCCGCGCGCCCGGTGGAACCACGAGGCGGCGGTCAGCGCACCGGCCACGACCAGCGCGGCCAGCAGTCCGGCAGTGCGTGCGCTCGTCCAGCCCGCGCCGATCGCCGTCAGCGACTCGGCCATCAGCAGCAGGGCGACGGCGGCCCACAGGACGTACACCGCCCGGAGCCACAGCCGGGTCAGCCATGCCTCGCCCTCCGCCCGGCCGCTTTCGGCGACGGCCTCGGCGGTCTGCGTCAGTTCCGCGGAGACCCACTGGCGGGAGGCGGAGGCCGAGTGGGCCACCGCCGCCGGCAGCCCCTGCCCGGCCGCGAACGCGTCGCGCTTGAGCAGGAACTCGGCGACCGCCCGCCGGTGCCCCTCGCGCGCCCCGTGCGGACAGTCCCCGCAGGTGCAACCGCCCCCGTGGGCGCTCGTCCCCGCGCCCTGCCTCGCCTCCTGCACCGCCACGCCCGACGCCCGCCTTCCCCACGACCCGCGGCGCGGCCGGCGCCCTTGGACAGGGTCGACCGTCGCCGCGCAACTCCCTTGTGATGACAGGGAATTGTGCCCTACGGCCCACCCCGCGCGTTCGGCAGGTGGTCACCCCGGGTGAAGCGCGGGCCGCCGCGTTGACCCGGCCGGAAGCATGTCCGTCAGTTCAGCAGATCCGGCTCGCTGCGGCTGATGTCCTGCCACAGCGGCTGGTAGTTGATCCATGCCACCAGGTCGCCGCCGAGCTGCTCGCGGGTCGCGACCGCCAGCTTGTGGTCGATGAGCACCGGACGCCCCGCCGCCCTCGCCGTCAGCTGCACCTGGCAGGAGCGCTCCATCGACAGGAACCACCACGCCGCCGCGTCCACCGAGTCGCCGACCGTCAGCAGCCCGTGGTTGCGCAGGACGAGCGCCTTGCGGCTGCCGAGCGCGGTCGCTATCCGGCGGCCCTCCACGGCGTCGACGTTGACGCCGGTGTAGGCGTCGTAGAGGACGTGGTCCTCGTAGAAGGCGCAGCTCTCCTGGGTGATCGGGTCGAGCAGTTCGCCGAGGGCGGCCAGGGCGCGCCCGTGCACGGAGTGGCAGTGGGCGACCGCGACGACGTCCGGGCGAGCGGCATGGACCGCCGCGTGCACGGCGAACGCGGCCTGGTTGATGTGGTAGCGGCCCTCGATGACCTGCCCGTCCCGGTTGGCGAGGACGAGGTCGCCGACGGTGACGTGCTTGAAGGGCATCCCGAAGGGGTTGACCCAGAAGCAGTCGGTGAATTCCGGGTCGCGTGCGGTGATGTGACCCGACACCCCGTCCTCGAAGCCGGACCGGCCGAAGACCCGCAGCGCGCCGGCCAGCCGTTGCCTGCGGTGCCGGCGCTCGTCCTCGAGCGACTCGTGCATCGGCGGCATCGCGAACTGCAACTGGTCGGTCGGCAGCGGCAGGGGCGGGGTGGGCCCGTGCATAGGTCCTCCAGCACTGGTTCTGCTTTACGGTGCGGAAGTTACCGTCGGTTCGCACGGGAGGACAGCGTTCTTGCGCAAAAGAGCGCTCTCGCACGAAAGAGGTGGAACGGCCTGAGCCGTTCCACCTCTTCACCGTTCATCGAGCGGGACTACTCCCACTCGATGGTGCCCGGGGGCTTCGAGGTGACGTCGAGGACGACGCGGTTGACGTCGCGGACCTCGTTGGTGATGCGGGTCGAGATGCGCGCGAGGACGTCGTACGGCAGGCGCGACCAGTCGGCGGTCATCGCGTCCTCGGAGGAGACCGGGCGCAGGACGATCGGGTGGCCGTAGGTGCGGCCGTCGCCCTGGACGCCGACCGAGCGGACGTCCGCGAGCAGCACGACCGGGCACTGCCAGATGTCGCGGTCGAGGCCGGCCGCGGTCAGCTCCTCGCGGGCGATGGCGTCGGCCTCGCGCAGCAGGTCCAGGCGCTCCTTGGTGACCTCGCCGACGATACGGATGCCGAGGCCGGGGCCCGGGAAGGGCTGGCGCTGGACGATCTCGTCGGGCAGGCCGAGCTCCTGCCCCACCATGCGGACCTCGTCCTTGAAGAGCTTGCGGAGCGGCTCGATGAGCCGGAACTCCAGGTCCTCGGGGAGGCCGCCCACGTTGTGGTGGGACTTGATGTTGGCGGTGCCGGTGCCGCCGCCGGACTCGACCACGTCCGGGTAGAGCGTGCCCTGGACGAGGAACTCGACCGCGGGGCCCTCGTCCGCGATGATCTCCGCCTGCGCCTGCTCGAAGACGCGGATGAACTCGCGGCCGATGATCTTCCGCTTCTCCTCGGGGTCGGAGACCCCGGCGAGGGCGTCGAGGAAGCGCTGCTCGGCGTCGACGACCTTCAGCTGGACGCCGGTGGCCGCGACGAAGTCCTTCTCGACCTGCTCGGTCTCGCCCTTGCGCATCAGGCCGTGGTCGACGTACACGCAGGTCAGCTGGGAGCCGATGGCCTTCTGGACCAGCGCGGCCGCCACCGCGGAGTCGACGCCGCCGGACAGACCGCAGATCGCGCGCTTGTCGCCGACCTGCTCGCGGATGAGGGCGACCTGCTCGTCGATGACGTTGCCGGTCGTCCAGTTCGGCGTCAGGCCCGCACCGCGGTACAGGAAGTGCTCCAGCACCTGCTGGCCGTGCGTGGAGTGCATGACCTCGGGGTGGTACTGGACGCCGTACAGCTTCTTCTCGTCGTTCTCGAAGGCGGCGACCGGGACGACGTCCGTGGAGGCCGTGACGGCGAAGCCCTCGGGGGCGGCGGAGCAGGCGTCGCCGTGCGACATCCAGACGGCCTGCTCGGCGGGGGTGCCCTCGAAGAGAGTGGAGGACGGCTTGGAGACGTACATATCCGTACGGCCGTACTCGCGGGCGCCGGTGTTGTCGACCGTGCCGCCGAGGGTCTGCGCCATCAGCTGGAAGCCGTAGCACATGCCGAAGACGGGGACACCGGCCTCGAAGAGCGTGCGGTCGAGGCGGGGGGCGCCCTGCTCGTACACGGACGAGGGGCCACCGGAGAGGATGATCGCCGCCGGCTTCTTGGCGAGCATCTCCTCGACCGGCATGGTGCTCGGCACGATCTCGCTGTAGACCCGCGCCTCGCGGACTCGACGGGCGATGAGCTGGGCATACTGCGCGCCGAAGTCGACGACCAGGACGGTGTCGGGGGTGGCGGCAGCGGGAGTCGCTGATGACACGGGGTGCCTTCCGGCGGTTGGGCGGGGGGTCGGTATCTTCCGATTCTAACGGGGGTGGCCGTCGGACCGGTCCCGTCCTGGGGCTCCGCCCCCGGACCCCCGGTCTCTTACGCACCCGCCCGCCCGTCTCGGCCGGACACAGAGGTGCCGTTGTGTGACGTGGCATACTGGCCGCATGCTCGCGCACCCGACCTTCCTCTTTACCTATGGCAACCGGCCCACCGGCTGCCATGGTCGTGCTGCTTGAGCAACTGACAAGCGACTTCCCAGGCGCCCCGGGCCGACAAGGTCCGGGGCGCCTGGCGTTTGCGGGACCTGCCGGACCGGGGCACCCGGGCCACACCGACAAGGAGCCCCCTGCCATGAGCGCCACCGCCCCCGCCACTTCCGCCACCGAGAAGACCGGTGCCCGCACCCCCGAGGCCGCCGACACGATCACCGACGCCCGTGAGCGCGTCGACGCGCTGGACGAGCGGATCATCGGGCTCGTGCAGGAACGGATGGCCGTGTCCGCCGCGATCCAGCAGGCCCGGCTCACCTCGGGCGGCCGGCGCGTGAACCTCTCCCGCGAGATGGAGATCCTCGGCCACTACAGGGACGCGCTGGGCAAGCCCGGTACGTCCCTCGCCATGACGCTCCTCGAACTGTGCCGGGGTCGCATCTGAGTTCGGTCCCGCTCTCACTCGTACGGCGCGTGACCGCCTCGCGCACCGCTTCGTTGGTCCCGGTGTCCGTGCCAGCCAGGGGCGGGCCCGAAAGAACCACGCGTGGCTCGCTGGGGCGATGAGGCGTACGGATCGTGCCGTGCGTCGTGGGACCTCGCTCCAGGGAAGTGACCGGACGGCAGGGGACAGCAGCCCGGTCATCCAAGAGAACGGTCGGCTCCGGGGACGCCCGGGGTCGACCGGCGGAAACCGTCGACCGGTGGAAACCGCAGACATGCCCGCCGCACCGGGCTCGGTCACACGGTTGCGGAGGCCGTGATCACCAGCACGATGCGAGAAGCCCACGTCCCCATCCGCACCCCCGCATTGCGATGTCCCGCCCGACCCGCCGGAGGTCGACCCACCCACACGCCCCAGAGCGCGCCGGGGCACCGACCCGGCGCACGCAGGGCGCTCGGCACCACACACCAGCGGCACCACACCAGCGGCGCGCCCCCCGGCGCCGCCCCCGGGGCACCGGCGCTGCCCTGACGCCGTGCTGACGAAGAAGGGCCCTGCGGCTCCGTCCGCGGGGCCCTTTCGCATGTGACGCAGCCCACATAAGAAACGTGTGAGTGACGCCGCAACCATTCACAGGTCTCACTGATCAAACCAGCAGCAACAAGGGCCACACCCGCAACCCACACGCGGAGGCCTCCCCCAGACGTTCGTGCTGCGAAGCCGCAGCACGCCGGACACACCGAGGTCTTCATGAATCTGCGCCGTGCCATGGTCGCGGCAGCCGCCACGGCTGTCATAGCCCCGCTCGCCCTGCTGTCCGCGCCCGCCGCGTTCGCGGAGGAGTCGGCGTCGCCGTCCCCCTCCGAGTCGGTCACGGTCGACCCCTCGGCGTCGACGCCGAGCGAGTCCACCGACCCGTCGTCGAGCGTCTCGTCCCTGCCGTCCGACAACACCGTCAGCCCGGACCCGAGCACCAGCGCGCCGGCCGAGGAGTCGCCGGACCCGAGCACCAGCGCGAGTGAGTCGACCCCGGCCGAGCCGTCCGAGTCGGCCGAGCCGAGCGAGGACCCGTCGTCCCCCGACGTGCCCTACTGCGAGGAGCTCGACCAGGACTTCTCCAACGCCAAGCTGTCCGCCGACATCAAGGGCCTGCCGGGCAAGATCGTCGCGGGTGACGGCTTCCACGGCTTCCAGCTGACCGTCACGAACAACTCCAAGACCGACGTCCAGGACGTGGCCTTCTACGCCGAGGTCGAGAACTACGAGCTCGACGAGTCGAAGTTCCTGAGCCCGTACGTCGACCTGGAGTTCAAGAACCCCCAGAGCGGTTCCTGGGACCGCATCGGCTCCAAGGACTGGGCCGGCGACTACTTCTTCTTCATGGGCAAGCTGAAGTCGGGCGCGAGCCAGTCGGTCGACCTGCGCGTCAGCATCGACGCCAAGGCCCCCGCCGGTGACGCCTACTCCTTCGGCTCCGGTGCCTACCTCGACAACGTCAAGGGCCAGGACTGCATCGCCGAGGGCTGGGCCCAGTACGACTTCCAGGTCCTGAAGGCCGGTTCCACGAACCCGGCCCCCGGCACCGCCAAGCCGAGCGACAAGGGCACCAAGACCTCGGTGAAGAAGCCGCAGGGCGACGTCTCCAAGCTGCCGACCGGCAACCTCGCCGAGACCGGCGCCAGCTCCGCGCTGCCGATGATCGGCCTCGCCGGCGGTGTCGCCGTCGTCGCCGGTGCGGGCGCGGTGATCGCGATGCGCCGGCGCAAGGCGGGAGCCCAGGCCGGCGCCTGAGCCACGGCGTGAGTGACACGCCCGCCGCATGAAGAAGGACCTGCGCTCGGAGGGGGGCGCAGGTCCTTCTTCATGTATGTCCACTCATGTACGTGGCTTCATGGACGTCACTTCTTCGGCGGCACCGTCGGCATCCCCAGGAACGGCAGGCGCAGCGCGCCGAAGGCGTCCGCCGGGACCGCCGGGTTCTGGGGCTCGACCGGCTTCAGGCGCTCGTACGACGCGCCCTGCTCCGGGCGCGGGTCGGTCTCGCCCTTGTTGGGCCAGTACGCCATCGCCCGCTCGGCCTGGGCGGTGATGGTCAGGGACGGGTTCACCCCGAGGTTCGCCGACACCGCCGCGCCGTCCACCACGGAGATGCCCGGGTGGCCGTACAGCCGGTGGTAGGCGTCGATGACGCCCGTCTCGCGCGAGTCGCCGATCGGGCAGCCGCCGAGGAAGTGGGCGGTGAGCGGGGTGCCCATGAGCTCGCCGACGTTGCTGCCCGCGAAGCCGTTGATCTCGTCGGCGAGCACGGTGGCCGCCTCCGTGGCCGCCTTGATCTGCTTGGGGTTGGGGGCGCCGTGGCCCTGGCGCGCGGTCAGCAGCCCCTTGCCCACCCCGTCCGGCTTGAGGTACGTCGTCAGGGAGTTGTCCAGCGACTGCATCACCAGACCGATGATGGTCCGCTCCGACCAGCGCCGGTTGGACAGGGACCGCGCCACGAGCAGCGGGTGGCGGACCGCGTTCGCCAGCCAGCCCAGGACGCGGGAGGACCCTTCCGCGTACGGCACTTGGAGGATGGTCAGGCCGCCCATCGAGTTGGAGCCCTTGCCGTAGCGGACCGGCTCGATGTGCGTGTTCTCGTCCGGGTGGATCGAGGACGTGATCGCCACGCCGCGGGTGAAGTCGACCTTCTGCGTGCCGTGTGCCTTGCGGTAGCGGCGGTCGTCGGTCTGCGCGCCCACGAGCGCCTCGGAGTTGGTCCGGGTCAGCACACCCAACCGGTCGGAGAGATAGGGCAGTTGGCCGTTGGTCTTCATACGGTGCAGGAGCGTCTGCGTGCCGTACGTACCGGCGGCCAGGACGACCCGGCGGGCCGTGAAGATCCGCCCCTTGCCCTTCTTCTTCGCGTCCGTCGGCAGGGTGGCGACCGCGTACCCGCCGCGCGAGTCGTCGGTGACGGACACGACCGTCGTCATGGGGTGCACGACCGCGCCCGCCTTCTCGGCGAGGTGGAGGTAGTTCTCGTTGAGGGTGTTCTTCGCGCCGTGCCGGCAGCCCGTCATGCACTCGCCGCACTCGGTGCAGGCGTTGCGGGAGGGCCCGGCCCCGCCGAAGTACGGGTCGGCCACCTGCTCGCCCGCCTTCGCCTTCGCCTCTCCGTCGGCGTCCTTGCCGTCGCCGAAGAAGACGCCGACCGGCGTCATGTGGAAGGTGTCGGCCACGCCCATCCGCTCCGCCGCCGCCTTCAGGTGCACGTCGGAGGGGGTCATGGTCGGGTTGAGCCGTACGCCGAGCATGCGCTGGGCCTGGTCGTAGTACGGCTTCAGCTCCTCCTGCCAGTCGGTGATGTCCTTCCACTGCGGGTCGTCGAAGAAAGCCTTCGGCGGTACGTAGAGGGTGTTGGCGTAGTTGAGCGAACCGCCGCCGACCCCCGCTCCCGCCAGCACCATCACGTTGCCCAGCAGGTGGATGCGCTGGATGCCGTACAGGCCGAGCTTCGGGGCCCAGAGGTAGTTCTTCAGGTCCCAGGAGTTCTTGGGGAGCGTGTCGCGGGTGAAACGGCGACCCGCCTCCAGAACGCCGACCCGGTAGCCCTTCTCGGTCAGGCGGAGGGCGGTGACGGAGCCGCCGAACCCGGACCCGACGACCAGGACGTCGTAGTCGTACGCGTCCTCACGGCCGTCCACCCGCTCCTGCCCGTCTGCGTTGTCGTGCCCGTCCTCGTCCCGGGGCTGGACAGACTTCTCCTGCGACACGTGCTCTCCTCGTTGAGAACGGGGGTGGTCTGGCTGACTGGCGGAACTAGCGGAAGCGGAACGCCTTCATGAGCTGGAGACTGCGGGTGAGGAACGCCGCGTACTTCTCGTCGTCCATGCCGAGCGACGGGGCCATGGGCAGCAGCCGTTGCTGCGCGACCGTCTGGGCCTCGGTGTACTTGAGGATGCCCTCGGAGCCGTGCCGCCGTCCCAGGCCGGAGTCCTTCATGCCGCCCATCGGGGACTGGACGCTGCCGTAGGCGGGCGCGTAGCCCTCGTTGACGTTGACGGTGCCGGTGCGCAGGCGGGCGGCGACCTCGCGGCCCCGCCGGCCGTCCTTCGTCCAGACCGAGGAATTCAGGCCGTACGGCGTGGAGTTGGCGATCTCGACCGCCTCGTCGACCGTCTTGAAACGGTAGACGGAGACGACGGGACCGAAGGTCTCCTCCTCGCACACGGTCATCGGGGCCTCGACGCCGTCGAGGATGGTGGGCTCGAAGAAGTACGGCCCGATGTCGGGACGGGCCACACCGCCGGCGACGACCGTGGCGCCCTTGGCGACCGCGTCCTCGACGTGCCGCTGCACGGTCTCCAGCTGCCGCTCGCCGACCAGCGAGCCCATGTCGGCGCCGTAGGCGAGGGACGTGCCGAGCCGCATGGCCTTCGTGCGGGCCGCGAAGCGCTCCAGGAACGCGTCGGCGATCGACTCGTGGACGTACAGCCGCTCGATGGAGATGCACAGCTGCCCGGCGGAGGAGAAGCAGGCACGGACAGCGCCCGCCGCGGCCTTCTCGATGTCGGCGTCGTCCAGGACCAGCATGGCGTTCTTGCCGCCGAGTTCGAGGGAGACGCCGACCAGGCGCGCGGCGGCGCCCTGGGCGACCTCGCGGCCGGTGCGGGTGGAGCCGGTGAAGGAGACGTAGTCGGCGTGCCTGACGACCTCAGGGCCGACGACGGGCCCCTCGCCGAGCACGACCTGGAAGACCTCGGCCGGCAGCCCCGCCTCGATGAGCAGGTCGCGGGCCCACAGGGCGGTCAGGCAGGTCTCGGTGTCCGGCTTCATGACGACCGCGTTGCCCGCGACGAAGGCGGGCAGCGCGTCGCCGACGGACAGTTCGAGCGGGTAGTTCCAGGGGGCGATCTGGCCGACGACGCCACGCGGGTGGCGCAGCTCGGTGACCTTGGTCAGCGTCGGGATGGCACCGGTGTGCCGCTTCGGCCTCAGGTACCCGGGCGCCTTGCGGCCGTAGTGACGGGCGGCGATGGCGACGGCCTGGACCTCCTCGTGGGCGTGCAGGCGCGCCTTGCCGGTCTCCAGCTGGATGAGGTCGAGGACCTCGGCCTGGCGCTCCAGCACCAGGTCGTGGAAGCGGAGCAGGACGGCGGCCCGCCGCCTGAGCGGCGTCCGCTCCCACACGGCCTGGGCGGCGCGGGCGGCCTCGAAGGCCCTTTGCACGTCCTCGGGGGTGGACTCGGGCAGGTCGGCCAGCTTCTCGCCGGTGAGCGGCGTGTGGTTGGCGGTACGGCCGGAGCCGACGACGCCCTTCGTGAGCTGGGCGATCAGCTCCGGGGTGACCACGTCGGCCGCGGTCCGGGCGCCCGCGGGCGCGGGGGCGAGTGGATTGGTACCGACCGTGCCGGTCTGCGCCGCGATGTCGGTGCCGGTCGTCTCGGGGGCCTGCGAGTCCGTCATGAGGCGCAGAGTAGGACCGCTCCGGGGGTTTTGGATACCTGTCGGTAACTGGGATTCACAAAGTGCCCACACACTGCCAGTGATCACTGGCAGTAAATACCCTGATCAGGGCGTCGTACGGTGTGGATCAACCTGATCCGGAAATCTTCCCCTCAACCGGAGACGGCGGGGTGCGGTGAGGCGTGGGGAGACGCGTGGGGTGACCTGGGCCCCACCGAGGGCACGGGCGAGGACGTGGCCGAGGAGAGGGCGGAGGTCAGGGAGGGGCCGAAGGGCGCGATCGTCGCAAGGGCCGCTTCGACCTCCTCCGCGTCCGGCCGCTCGTCGGGCTCCCGGACCAGGAGGCGGCCCAGCAGCGGACCGAGGGCGCCGGCGCGCTCGCAGACGATCGGACCGGCGGCGCTGCGGCGGAAGGGCGAGCGGCCCTCCACGGCGACGTACAGCAGCACGCCCAGGGACCAGAGGTCGGAGGCGGGGCCGGCGCCGGGCCGCGCCAGCTGCTCGGGCGAGAGGAACCCGAGTGCGTCCCCGCGCCCGACACCGAAGTCGGTGAGGACGACGCGGTCGGTGCCGGACTCCAGGAGCACGTTGGCGGGCTTGACGTCGCGGTGCACGATGCCGACGGAGTGCGCGGCGCGCAGGGCGCCGAGGACGGCGAGCCCGATACGGGCGGCCTCGACGGGAGGGAGCGGACCGCGCCGCAGCACCGCGCGCAGCGACTCGCCCCGGACCAGCTCCATGACGATCCAGGGGAGCCCGCCCTCGAGGAGGACGTCGTGGATGGCGACGGCGACGGGATGGTCGACCCGGGCCGCCGCGCGCGCCTCGTGGTAGAGGCGGTGGACGACGCGCCCGTGCCCCTCACTCCCGGGAGCCGGATCGCCGGGCAGCGCAGGGCACTTGACGGCGATGTCGAGGCCGGTGAGGTCGTCATGGGCGCGCCATACGGCACCGGAGCCGACGCGTTCGATCAGTCGGTAACGGCCGCCGAGCAGACGGCCGTCGGGCGAGTGTTCCCCGTCATCACTCATGTCCCATGAGTACCTCGCGCGACACGTCCTTGTCGACGTGAACGAGATGACTCGATTCACTCTCGTCCTCACCCGTCTTACGATGCTCTTACCTTGAGGTCATAGGTGAGGCACGATACGTTCACATGACAGTCGGCACGTCTCCCGGAGCTGGCAGGCGCATTCGTCGTGTCGGAAGCCTTTTGAAAAACAGGGTGTGCCTCGTCCGTCGTCCTTGGAGAGCTTCACGGTGACCGACCCGACCGTCTCGGTGATCATCCCCGCGTACAACGCGATGCCTTATCTCACGCGTTGCATCTCCTCCGTCGCCGAGCAGACCATCGGTCGGGGCGCATTGGAGGTCATCGTCGTCGACGACGGGTCGACCGACGGCACGGCGGCCGAGCTGGAGCGGCTGACCACGGTGTACCCGGGCCTGATGCAGGTGATCCGGCAGGAGAACTCCGGCAGCCCTTCCGCGCCTCGGAACGTCGGGCTCGATCTCGCCCAGGGCCGCTTCGTCTTCTTCCTCGACGCCGACGACCATCTGGGGCCCGAGGCCCTTGAGCGCATGGTGGCGACGGCCGAGAAGAACGGCACCGACATCGTGCTGGGCAAGATGGTGAGCGTCGGCGGACGCAGCCTGCCCACGTCGATGTTCAAGCGCACGCAGCCGAAGACCGACGTCTTCGACTCGCGCGTCTACTGGGCGCTCAACGCGCTGAAGCTGTTCCGCCGCGAGCTGCTGGAGCGGCACGCCCTGCGGTTCCCGACGGGTCTGACCATCGGCGAGGACCAGCCGTTCGTCGCCCTGGCCTATCTGCACGCGTCGGGCATCTCGGTGCTCGCCGATTACGACTTCCTGTTCTGCTCCCTGCGGGACG
Source organism: Streptomyces sp. NPDC046805 (assembly GCF_040645355.1). Classification (NCBI taxonomy): domain Bacteria; kingdom Bacillati; phylum Actinomycetota; class Actinomycetes; order Kitasatosporales; family Streptomycetaceae; genus Streptomyces; species Streptomyces sp. NPDC046805. Next base: position 159,580 of record NZ_JBEYYC010000011.1, read on the forward strand.
ACGGCGGCAACGCGACCGTACGCGCCCTCGGCTCCGAGTTCCGGCTGCGGATCCTCGCGCGGATGGTCGACCTGCTGCTCGAGAACGTCCCGCCCGGTCCCGGCCGCGACCACCTGGCGCACCGGCACCTGACCATCGAGGTCCAGGAGATCCTCGCCCACCTGGCGCGCGAGGCCCGCCCCGAGCAGCAGAAGAACCTCGACCGCCTCGCCGACGTCGTGGCCCCCCTCTGGCACGAGGGCCTGCGCACCCGGCTCTCCGCCATGGCCTGGCTGCGCCTGCACCTCGTACGGCATCGGATGCTCGACGAGCTGCTCGAACTCATCCGCTTCGAGGCGGAGTTGAAGACGTCGGGCGTCGCCACCCCGGTCGTCGTCGACGACGGCCGCGCCTACGCCCGGTACCCGTACTTCCGCGACCCCGCGCACGCCGTCCCCGACACCTGCTACGACGTCACCGACCAGCTCGGCCCGCGCCACCAGGTCACCCGCGCCGAACTCCACGGCACCACCCTGCGCCTGGCCGGACACGGCTACCTCCACCGGATCGAGACGCGGGACGTCAGCACCGCACTCGTCCTGCGTGAGCGCGCCGGCGGCGCCGAGTACCGCCTCCCCGTCACGCACACCGCCACCCCGGGCCTCGGCGCGGGCGAGGACGAGGGCCGGTACACGTACGACAAGGCCGGCTTCGAGGCGGACGTCGACATCACCACCGCCGCCGACGGCGCGCCGCTCGCCGACGGGCTGTGGGACATCTCACTCGCCATCGGTGCCCAGGGGGTGACCAAGGAGGTCCGGATCGGCAGCAAGCGCGCCGCCGACGTCTCCGGCAGGGCGAGCACCGAGGTCGTCACCGGCGCCGACGGTCTCCGGGCCGTCACTCTGTACACCACCAGGCCGTACGGCAACCTCACCCTCGACCTCGGCGAGAACAAGCACCGGGTCCTCCCTCACCTCACCCTCGCCCCGGACGTCCACTGGGCGGCCGACGCGCCCACCGAGCTGGAGTTCGCCGGGCGGTGCACGCTCGCCGCCCACCCGGACGGCGCGTTGCAGGTCCGGCTCGGCAACGGCACGGGGGCGACCGCCGCCTTCCCCGCCCGGCGGGTCTCGGACGACGGCGCCTTCATCGTCCGCGTACCGGTCGGCAGCCTCTCCCCCGGCGTCTGGGGCGGCGAACTCGGCCTGGGCGACTGGACGTTGCCCCTACCCGAGCTGCCGAAGACCCTGGCCCCGGCCAGGTGGCGGCGCCTCGGGCTCCCCTGCTACGCCAGGCCCGCGCCCTCCGACGAGGGGCGCTTCGCGCTGCAGGTCGCACGGACCGATCCCTTCAGGGCGCTCATGCGTCGCCTCGGGCGATCCTGACGTCGCGGCGAACCCCGCCCGCCGGGACGCCCGCGGCCTGAGTGCGGGTGACCGTGACGGTCGGGGACCGGGTCACGGTGACGGTCGAGGCGGGCGCGGGCGAGGAGTGCTGCGGCGACGGCGTGGCCGATGCCGAGGAGGGCCGCGGCGACGGCGATGCCGAGGACGTCGCACCCGGGGTCGTACTCGTCGGCGTACCACCGCTCCCGGCCCCGCCCCCGTGCATCAGCAGGGTCGCCGCCGACACGCCCGCCCCGGCCATCGCGGCGACGAGCAGGGCCGCGACCAGCACGCTGCGCGTGGAGCGCCGTACCGGCGGCTTCGGCGGACGGCCCTCGACCGGCCGCGGCATCAGCCCCGACAGAGCGCCGGCGCCCCCGCGAGCGCCGATCTCCGGCGTACGCCCCGTCTCCAGGAACACCCGCAGCATCCGCTCCGCCTCCGCCGCGTCCAGCCGCCGGTCCGGGTCGCGCTCCAGCAGGCCCCGTACGACGGGCAGCAGCGGCGCGGCCTGCGCGGGCGGGCGGATCTCGTCGTCGACGACGGCGTGCACGACACCGCCGAGCGAGTCGCGCCGAAACGGTGACTCGCCGCTCAGTACCGCGCACAGGAGCGCGCCCACCGACCACAGGTCGGACTCGGGACCGGTCCTGACCCCGGACATCCGCTCGGGCGCGGTGTACTCGGGTGAGCCGACGAAGGAGCCGGTCTCGGTGAGCGTGGTGGTGCCCGCGACCTGCGCGACGCCGAAGTCGGTGAGGACGACGCGGTCGGTGCCGGACTCGATCAGCACGTTCGCGGGCTTGATGTCACGGTGGAGGACACCGGCCGCGTGCGCGGTGCTCAGCGCGCTCAGCAGGCCGATGCCGATCCGCGCGGCCTCGGCGGCGGTCACGGGGCCGTGCGCCGAGACCCGGTTGGCGAGCGAGCCGCCGTCGATCAACTCCATGACGAGGTAGGGGCGTTCGCCGTCCTCCACGACGTCGTGCACGACGATGACGTGCGGATGGCTCAACTGGGCCACCGCCCGGGCCTCACGCAGCGTGCGCTCGCGACGCGTCCGCGCCTCGCCGTCGGCGAGGGAGGCGTCGGCGTCGTGGGCGAGTTCCTTGACCGCCACCCGGCGGCCCAGCAGTTGGTCGGTCGCCCGCCATACGACGCCCATCCCGCCGCGCCCGAGCCGCGCCTCCAGGCGGTAACGACCGGCGATCACACGGAAGTCGGCCCCCTCGGTCCCCATGGGCCCCATGATGCCGCACCGGACGCCTCCCTTCCGCGTCGGTGACCGGCCAAGCCGTGCAACGGGCGCGCGAACGCCTGCTCCTCGGTGATCAGCGAGTGTTCGGCTGCCAGCTCTGCAGCACCCACTTGAACTGCCGGCTCGTCTTCGCCCAGTCCGGGGCGGGCGACGACATGTAGACGGCGTACTCGACGCCCTCCCGCGAGACATACGTCTCGTCGATGGCATGGCGCGGCCCGGGGATGTGCGGCGGGTCCTTCTTCAGCGCGGTCCAGGTGTACTCCCACAGGGAGGCGTCGCGGTCGCGGTAGGTGTTCTGCTCCAGGGTCAGGCGCCGGTAGGCGACCAGCCCCTGGATCTGCTGCTCCAGGTCCTGCTGGTGCTGGTACGGCGAGGCGAAGTCCGGTGAGCCGTCGACGGCGATGCGGACGAGGTGATTGCCGCCGTCGGGCGAGTAGTCGATCTGCGTGAGGTCGCCGTCGACGCCGTAGACCGTCCGCTTCCAGCCCGGGGGGAGGGAGAGGCTGAAGCCCGCCGGGTCGGTGTGGGACTCCCAGTTGTCCGGGACCGTGCCCGCGGGCGTGGTGGCGCCGGTGCTCGCCTGCGGGGGCTCCGACGACGCGGACGCGGACGTGGGCGTGGAGGCGGACACGGGCGTGGCCGGTGCCCCGCCGTGGTCCTTCCGCCCCTCGTCCAGCTGCTGCAGCAGCACCGCGGCACCGCCACCCACGATCGCCGACACGGCGACCACGACGGCGAGCGTCCGCAGGCGGCGGCGCCGGGAGCGGACGGCCGCCGGTGCCGCGGCGGAGGCAGGAGCGGGAACGGACGCCGTCGGAGTCGTCGAGCCCGGCCCGTGCCGGGGCACGGGGGCGGAGCGGTACTCGCCCGGCTCCGCCGGCCGCGACGCGGTGTGCTGCGTGGGCACGTACGCCTGCGCCGAGCTGGGACGGCGCCCCTCGGCCGCCTCGGCGAGCATCTGCGCCGTCTGTTCCGCGTCCGGCCGCTCGGCCGGATCCTTGCGCAGCAGGGCGGTGATGACGGGTTCGAGTGGACCGGCGTACCGCAGGGCGTCGGCCTCCTCCTCGACGACTGCCTGCATGGTGCTCAGCGGCGAGGTGCGGCGGAAGGGGGACCTGCCCTCCACCGCCGTGTACAGCGTGGCGCCCAGCGCCCACAGGTCGGAGGAGGGGCCCGGGTCGTGGCCGCGTACCCGCTCGGGGGCGAGGTAGTCGACCGAGCCGACGACCTCTCCCGTGCGGGTGATGGTGGTGTCGCCCTCGATCTGGGCGATGCCGAAGTCGGTGAGCAGGACGCGGCCGTCCCGGCCGAGCAGGACGTTGCCGGGCTTGACGTCGCGGTGCAGGACCCCGGCCGCGTGCGCGGCACGCAGCGCGCGCAGCACCCACTGGCCGATACGGGCCGCCTCGCGCGGTTCCACCCGCCCCTGCTCCTTGACGGCGTCGGCCAGGGAGTTGCCCTCGACCAGCTCCATCACGATCCACGGACGTCCGTCGTGCTCGAGGACGTCGTGCACGGTGACGACGGCCGAGTGGTTGATGCGCGCGGCCGCGCGCGCCTCGGCCCGGGTACGGGCGAGCAGGACGTGCCGATCGCTCTCGGAAACGTAGAGCGCGGCAGTCAACTCCTTGACGGCGACGGCCCTGTTGAGCACCTCGTCCTGGGCGCGCCACACACGGCCCATGCCACCGCTGCCGATCGAGTCGGCGAGTCGGTAACGGCCCGCTATGAGCAGGCCCTGCATCTGATTCACGTTGCCCCGCAATGGTCTTGACAGGGTCAGACTAAGGACCGGGCCGCCTCCATGGAACCAGCGGGGTGCCAAAGGAACAGCACTGTGACGGTTTTCGCTTGCTGTGGCGCGTGTGACTCAAGTTCCATGCGGCTGCGCAAGATTGACGGACTGTCGAATCGAGTGGCGAAACAGCCGGGCCGGTGAGGTCAGCCGGTGAACCGGTACGTCGCCGACGCCTGCTCGTACAGCCGCGTCACCTCGTCCCGTTCGGCCTCCGGGCCGCGGACCTGGAGCACGTGATAGCGGCCGCCGAGGAGGATCGCGAGGTTGCGCACGAACAGGTCGCGCCCCTGGCCGTCGGTCCAGGTGAACTGTCCCTCTGCCATGGACCGTTCCCCCACCTCGATGGTCCGCAGACCGGCGGCCGTGGCCCAACTGGAGTCCCGGTACGGCCGGAGTTCCGGCTCCTTGTTCCGCTGATACGCCATCGGATCGCGGCCGTACGTCGTCGCACTGTCCCGCCCCGGTACGACGAGGAGCTCGAAGTCCCCATGGGAGTACACCACTTGACCGCGCCCGTTCCTGGGCGTGCGGTCCCAGCCGTCCGCCACCGCGACCTGGAAGCCGTCGGGGTCCTTGCGCAGGGTGAAGCCGTCGGCGACGGAGGGGTCGGTGGTCGACTGCGTCTCGGTGGAGGGAGCCGGCGAGGTCTGCTCGGCGGGGACCGACGACGACGTGCCGCTCCCGTCGCCCGGCTCCTTCGACGGTGAGGGCGCCTGACGCGCCTCCCCGGCGGCCCCGGTTCGTGCACCGTCCGCGGCGCCGCCGTGATCGGCTCGGCCGGCCTTCGGCATGAACAGCACGGCGTACGCGACCGCGCCCACCAGCAGGAGCAGGATCAGCAGAAGCAGCGTGCGGCCCAGGCTGCGCGGGGACCGGGACCGGGCCTCCTGCTTGGCCCGCTTGTGCCGGCCGTGCGCACTGGTCTCGGGCAGCCCGGCACGCCGCCTGCGCACCAGCCAGCCGCGCTGCCGCACGATCGGCAACCGGCTCGCGTCGGCGGGCGGAGCGGCGACGACGTAGGTGCCGGCCTCGGGCTCGGGCGCCGACCGCACGAGCGAGCGCAGCCAGCCGCGCAGTTCCTCCACGTCCAGCCGCTCGGTGGGGTCCTGGCGCAGCAGCGACTCGACGACCGGCCTGAGCGGCCCGCACTCCTCGGCGAAGGCGGGCGGCTCCGAGCACACCAGCTGCACCAGCTCGGCCGTCGACTCCTCCGGGTAGGGGGCATGCCCCTGTACGGCCCTGAAGAGCAGCGCGCCGAGCGCCCACAGGTCGGTCGCCGGGCCGACGGGCGCGGCGAGTTGCCAGTTCTGGTGCACGGGGCCGGCCTGCTCCGGCGCCCACCTCTCCGTCACCGGCCCCACCACGGTCATCCGTACCTGCCGCGCCCGTTCGGCGGCCAGCGCGGTGCCGGGGCTTCGGGGGGCGGCGGGAGTGTCCTGTGGGGCAGAGGGGTGCGGGGGTGGGGTGAGGGCAGGGGACAGGGCGTTGCCTGCCAGGGGGGTGGGCGGTGTACCCGGGGCCGTGTCGCCGGTCGGGTTCCCCGGGGGAAGTTCGGAAGGCAGTCCCGACAGTCGCTGCCGGACGCCGTCAGAGGCGGTGCGCGGGGCGGCTCCGTGCCAGGGGGCGGGGTGCACGGGGTGCACGCCGTAGGGGTTGGCTATCTGTCCGGGGGGCGTGGTGCCGGGCCGGTGGTCGGTGACGGGCGGCCGATGGTCGGTCCCGGGCCGGTGGTCCGTGCCGGGCCAGTGGTCCGTGCCCTGCCCGGAAGCGTGCGGTGGCTGAGTCGTGCCGTTGGCCCGGGCGCCGCCACCGGTGGCGTCCTCGGCCGACGGCCGGGCGCCCGCCAATCCCGCTCGCCCGCCCTGTTGCGCCTCCTGCACCCGGGCGGCGGCACGAGCTCCGGCCCGGTACGCGGCGATCGCCCCGGCCCGGGCGGCACGGACGTCCCCCCCGCTCTCCAGCGCACGGCGCCCCTCCGCTGGGTTCGCCCCGGCGCCGTCCACGCCCGCCACCGGCAGCCCACCGGCCTCCCGCGCCCGAATCGCGGCACGCCGGGCAGCCTCGGGATCCACCGCACCGGCGCCGCCCGAAGCACCGGGCCCCACCTGGTGGTCGACGACTGCACTGCCACCGCCGAGAACACCGGCCGCGCCCGTGCCGACGAGGCCTGCGGCGCCATCGGCTCCCCCGCCACCCCCCGAACCGGCGGAGCCCCGCGGCACCGGGTCGTACCCGCACAGCGCCTCCTCCGCCGCTCCGACCGCGAGGCCGGTCAGCATCACGCGGCCGTCGTCGCAGACGAGGACCGTGCGGGCGGTGATGTTGCGGTGCACCCAGCCGTGGGCGTGCAGCGTCCGCAGCGCCGTCAGGACGTCGGACGCGATCTCGGCCGCCCGGTACGGCGTCAGCGGCCTCTCGGCCAGCAGCGCGGCCAGCGGACGCGCGGCCACCGACTCGCTGACGATCCACAGCGAACCGCCCTCGGCGAACACGTCGAAGACCTGGTCGAGCCGCGGATGGTCGGGCAGCGCGGCGGCGGCCTGCGCGGCCTCGACGGCACGCCGTACCGCCGGATCCGTCGGCCGTCGCGTGGCCGCCCGGTCCGCCGGAGGCCTGTGTGCCCCGCGGTCACGGGACGTGAAACCGTCGGGCAGCCCGTCCGCGTCGAGTACCTCCGCCTCGACGATCTCCGGCAACGGCAGCTGTCGTACCAGGACTTCTTGTCCGCTGTAGGTGTCGAAGGCGCGGGTCTCGGTGAGTTCGTACTCGTCGTCGGGCGGGAGCGGCAGGCGGTAGCGGTCGGCGAGCACACGACCCGCGTAGTCGTCCACGTTGCCTCCCCTGGCCGCCCGGTTGGTCAATTCCGTTCGCCGTACGGGCCGTTGGGCACTCCTGCCTGGATGCGTACGGTCCGCAACCACTCACGATACGTGCCGACGGCGACCCGCAATGAGGGGATGCCGGATTCTTCCGTCACCGACCCGGGGCCGCCCGCTTCAGGACTTCGGGTGGAAAGAACCCGTCAGCGTCTTCCAGGTGCCCTTGCGCAGTTCGCCGCCCCACGTCGAGGCCTTGGCGGTGTACATCAGGGCGTACCCCTGGTGGCCGTTGACGACGAACCCGCGGTCGATGGACCGGTACTTCGTGCCGCCGTCGACGTAGGTGAACTCCCAGTCGGCCGTGTTCCAGCCGCGGTAGTCCACCTTCTCGATCCGGATCCTCTTGTACTGCGAACGCACCATGTAGCGCTCCTGGTTCTGCCAGTCCGCCACCGGGTCGCCCTTCGGCGTGCTCGTCCAGGCGACGAGCAGCTTCTGTCCGTCGGGCCCGGTGAACCGGTCCCCCGCGGCGCTCGCGGACTGGAACTTCCACCCCTTCGGCAGCCCGATGGTGTAGCCCTGGCTCCCCTTGTGCGTCGACACCACGGGCGCGCGCCCGCCGCCGCTGCCGTGGGAGTCTGCCGACCCGGAGTCGTCGCCGCTGGGCGCGCTCGCACTCGTCGTGCTCCCGGTCTTTGACGTCGAGGCCGCCGGGGCGGAGGCCGTGGAGTCACCGTCCGTGCGGGTACTCCCCTTGTCCTCCTTGGTGTGGGCGCCCGCGGTCCCCGTCGCCGCGGCCTTCGAACCGCCGCTGCTCCCGGCCCCCTTGGTCCCGTCGCCGTCCCGGCTGAGCGCCACGGCCAGCACCGTGACGAGCACGGCGAGGACGACCACCGCCACGACGACGCCCAACGTCCGCTTGGGCACCACGTCGGTCAGCGAGGCCCGGGGCGCGGTGCGCGGCGGCAGATCCGGCGGCGTCATCACCGGCCATCCCGAACCCGCCTTCCCACCCCTGGCGTTGGAACCCGCAGCGGAATCCGAATCCGCCGCCGTGGCGGAGGCGACCTCAGCTCCCGAGCCGTCACTCTCGCTGCCGCTGTCGCTGCCCTGCGCCGCCCCGGCCTTGCGCACGGAACGCAGCGCCCCGCGCAGCCTCTGTGCCGCCTCCTCGCCCCGCTTGACGTCCGCGCCGGACGCACCGTCCTTGCCCGCGGCCTCCTCGGGCTGCGGCGGCAGCGGGACGACCCGCGTCGCGTCCATCGGCTCCGGCTCGGGCGCGTGGATCACGGCGTCGAGCATGGCCCGGGCACCCGCCTCGTCCAGCCGCTGGGCCGGATCCTTGACGAGCAGCCCGCAGATGACGTCCTTGAGCGGACCCGCGTTCTTCGGCTCCTCCACCGGCTCGGTCATCACCGCGGTCAGCGTGGCGATCGCCGAACCCTTGTCGTACGGCGGCATGCCCTCGAGCGACGCGTACAGCAGGCCGCCGAGCGACCACAGGTCCGCCGCCGGCCCCGGCTTGTTCCCACGGGCCCGCTCCGGGGAGATGTAGGAGGGAGCGCCGACGAGCATGCCGGTGGAGGTGATGGACGGGTCGCCCTCGACCTGGGCGATGCCGAAGTCGGTGAGCACGACCCGGCCGTCCTCGGCGATCAGCACGTTGGACGGCTTCACGTCGCGGTGCAGGATGCCCTCACGGTGGGCCGAACGCAGCACGTCGAGGATCGCGAGCCCGACCTCGGCCGCCCGCTTCGGCTCCAGCAGGCCGTCCTCGCGGATGACCTCGGCGAGCGACCGGCCCTCGATCAGCTCCATCACGATCCACGGCCGGTCGTCCTCCTCGACCACGTCGAACACCGTCACCGCACCGTTGTGGCGGATCCGCGCGATCGCCTTGGCCTCGCGCAGCGTGCGTGTGATCAGACGCCGCTTCTCCTCCTCGTCGATGTTCGACGGGAACCGCAGCTCCTTGACGGCGACGGTCCGGCCGAGGGTCTCGTCCTCGGCGCGCCACACCGTACCCATGCCGCCGCGGCCGAGCACTTCTCCCAGCCGGTACCGCCCGGCAAGGAGATGTCCGCTCCTGTCCTGACGGGATGCCCCCGCCCGCTCCGCCTCCGACATGCGTCCCCTCATGCAACCCGCCCTGACAGAGCCTCCATTGTCCCTCACGCGACAAGTGATCAACGCCCAGGGTGCCCTCATTGTGTCCACGAATTCACCACACCCGGGACCCGGTGAGGCGCGCGTTCCCCGCCCCGGGAGGATGGGGCGCGACAGAGGAGGACCGGCCATGCCACCGCGTCGCACATCACCACCGAACCAGGTGCTCCTCGTGCTGCTCATCGCGTTAACCGCGGCCTGCTCCGCGACCACGCCCCGGACCCCCGCGGCGCTCCTTCCGCCGCTGGTCGACCGGGGGCGAGCGCCCGCCGCCGCCCTGCTCGCCGTCGAGGGGACCGGCCGCCACTACGCAGCCGCCGGCAAGGGCATCGCCCGCGTCGACCACTTCCGCGCCGGCAGCATCACGAAGACCTTCATCGCCACCGTTCTCCTGCAACTCGCCGCGGAACACCGGCTGTCCCTCTCCGACACCGTGGATCAGCACCTGCCGGGCGTGGTGCGCGGAGCGCACGCGGACGGACGGGACATCACCCTGCGCGCCCTGCTCACCCACACCAGCGGCCTCGCCGACTTCACCACGGTCACCAGAGGGATCGTCCCCCTGTCCCCGCGTCAGGCCGTACGCATCGCCCTCACCCTCCCTTCGGCCCGCCCGGGCCGCTTCTCGTACTCCAACACCAACTACGTCCTGCTCGGCATGGTCATCCGCCAGGTCACCGGCCGCTCGTACGCCACCGAGGCCCGGCGCCGCATCATCACCCCCCTCCATCTCACGGGCACGACCTTCCCGGGCACCCGCGCCACCCTGCCCGCGCCGCACGGCCGGGCCTACACCCCCGACGGTTCCGACGTCACCAGGCTCGACCCGCGCGTGGCCGGCGCGGCGGGTGAGCTGGTGACCACGCTCGCCGACCTGGACCGCTTCTACGCGGCCCTGCTGCGCGGCAAGCTGCTGCCCCCGCGCTGGCTGCGCGAGATGCTCAACACCCGTGCCGCACACGGCTCGTACGGCATGGGGATCTTTCCGGCCAGGCTTCCGTGCGGCGCCACGGTGTGGGGGCACGACGGCCGCATCCCCGGAAGCTACGTGCGCACCGCAGTCAGCGGTCACGGCCGCCGTGCCCTCACCTTCCGCGTCAACACGGACGAGGTCGCAGACCCGAGCCTCGAGCGCGCGCTGCTCACGGCCGAGTTCTGCCCCCGCACCTCGTAGAACGAGCCGGTTCCGGACAGAGATCCCGGATCACCGCACCCGTTCGAGTGACATTCAGGCGTTCCGGGAAAGCCGAATGCCACGGTTGCGGGGAGCCGTGCCGCTCGTACCGCGTCGTATCGGGCTGTGCTGCCGTTCACAGCGGCACGATGTCCGGTGCCCCCAGCCGGGCCGCGTCCGCCGTCAGGTCGTCCGGCTGGCGCTGGGACTCCCGCTCGGCCTCCACCCGCTTCTCGTAGTGCTGGACCTCGCGCTCGATCTGGTCCTCGTCCCAGCCGAGGACGGGCGCCATGAGCTCGGCGACCTCGCGGGCGCTGCGGGTGCCCCGGTCGAAGGTCTCGATGGAGATGCGGGTCCGCCGCGTCAGTACGTCGTCCAGGTGCCGCGCGCCCTCGTGCGAGGCGGCGTACACGACCTCGGCGCGCAGATAGTCGTCGGCCGCCTGGAGAGGCTCGCCCAGGGAGGGGTCGGCGGCGATGAGGTCCAGGACCTCGTCGGCCATCGAGCCGTACCGGTTCAGCAGATGCTCCACGCGCGCGACGTGTATGCCGGTCCGGGCGGCTATGCGCGCCCGCGCGTTCCACATCGCCTGGTAGCCCTCCGCGCCCAGCAGCGCAACGTCCTCGGTGACGCAGTCCGCGACGCGCATGTCGAGCCCGTGCACCGCCTCGTCGACCGCGTCCTTGGCCATCACCCGGTACGTCGTGAACTTGCCGCCCGCGACGACGACAAGACCCGGCACCGGATGCGCCACGGTGTGCTCGCGCGACAGCTTGCTGGTGGCGTCGGACTCCCCCGCGAGCAGCGGGCGCAGCCCGGCGTACACGCCCTCGACGTCGTCGCGGGTGAGCTGCACCGCGAGGACCGAGTTCACGTGTTCCAGCAGGTAGTCGATGTCCGCGCTGGACGCGGCCGGGTGGGCCTTGTCGAGGTCCCAGCCGGTGTCGGTCGTACCGATGATCCAGTGCCGGCCCCAGGGGATGACGAACAGGACGGACTTCTCGGTGCGCAGGATCAGCCCGGTCGAGGAGTGGATGCGATCCTTGGGCACGACCAGGTGGATGCCCTTGGAGGCGCGGACGTGGAACTGTCCGCGCTCGCCCACCATGGCCTGGGTGTCGTCGGTCCACACGCCCGTGGCGTTGACGATCTGCTTGGCGCGGATCTCGTACTCCCCGCCGCCCTCCACGTCCTGCACCCGGACTCCGACCACCCGCTCGCCCTCGCGCAGAAAGCCGGTCACACGCGCGCGGTTGGCGGCCTTCGCGCCGTACGACACCGCCGTGCGCACCAGCGTCGCCACGAAGCGGGCGTCGTCCATCTGTGCGTCGTAGTACTGCAGCGCGCCGACCAGGGCGTCCTTGCGCAGGGCGGGGGCGACGCGCAGGGCGTGATTGCGGCTCAGGTGGCGGTGCATCGGCAGGCCCCGGCCGTGGCCGCGGGCCATCGACATGGTGTCGTAGAGCGCGACACCCGTCCCGGCGTACAGGCGCTCCCAGCCCTTGTGCTGCAGCGGATACAGGAACGGCACGGGCTTGACCAGGTGCGGGGCGAGCCGCTCCAGCAGCAGGCCGCGTTCCTTCAGGGCCTCGCGTACGAGGGCGAAGTCGAGCATCTCCAGATAGCGCAGGCCCCCGTGGATCAGCTTGCTGGACCTGCTGGACGTGCCCGACGCCCAGTCGCGGGCCTCGACCATGCCCGTGGACAGACCGCGGGTGACCGCGTCCAGCGCCGTGCCCGCGCCGACCACTCCGCCGCCGACCACGAGTACGTCCAGCTCGTGCTCGGCCATGCTCGCCAGTGCCTCCGCGCGCTGCGCCGGACCCAGTGTCGCTGTCCTCACCGCTGCCTCCCGTTGTCGGTCGCGTCGGTCGCATCGGCCGCACCCGGCGGGCGAAGCCCGGTCATCCCCTACCCATGCCCAAATTCTGACCGGCGTGCCCGGCTTCAGCCACCAGTCGCCCGCAGCCTGTGGACAACGGACGTGTGACCCGTGGAAGACACAAGGAAAATATGCCGCATCCGGGTCATATTTACTCCTAGTCTGACATTGCGCTCGTCCGTCCTGTCCACAGGACTTGCGCACCTGCTTCACTTCGGCTACTGGGAAGGACCGCCCTCTCCATGCCCGCAGATCTCGCCGTCATCGGACTCGGTCCCTACGGCCTGCCTCTGGCCCAGGCCGCCGTAGCCGCCGGCATCCCCACCCTCGGATACGCCACCGGCCCCGAGGCCGGCTCCCTCAGCCCCGCGGAACTGCGCCGGATGCTCTCGGGGGGCTTCCGGACGGCCACCGACCCGGCAGGGCTCGGCCGGGTGCGCACCGCGGTGATCTGCGCACCGACCCCGCGCGGCGCGGACGGCGGCCTCGACCTGAGCCAGGTGGAGGCCGCCGCCCGCACTCTCGCCGAACGACTGCGCCCGCACACCACGGTGATCCTGGAGTCGCCGGTGCAGCCGGGCACGACCGAGGAGTTCCTGCGCCCTCTGCTGGAGGAGGGCTCGGGGCTGCGCGCGGGCCGCGACTTCCACCTCGCCTACTCGCCCAGCCGCGTCGACCCCGGCAACCGCGACTTCACCCCGGCCGGCACCCCCAAGGTCATCGGCGGCCTCACCCCGGCCTGCACCGAGTCGGCCGCCGCCTTCTACGCACGGCTGACCGACAAGGTGGTACGCGCGCGTGGGCCGCGCGAAGCGGAGACGGTGCAGCTCCTGGAGACCAACTTCCGGCACGTCAACATCGCCCTCGTCAACGAAATGGCCGTCCTGTGCCACGAGTTGGGCGTCGACCTGTGGGACGTCATCCGCTGCGCCGAGACCAAGCCGTTCGGCTTCCAGGCGTTCCGGCCGGGCCCCGGCGTCGGTGGGCACGGCGTCCCGCAGGACCTGACCGGCCACGCGGGCCGCACCCTGCGGATGGTCGAACTGGCCCAGCAGGTCAACCACCAGATGCCCCGGTACGTCGTCCAGCGCGCCGCCGCCCTCCTCAACGAGCACGGCAAGTCCGCCCGCGGCGCCCGCGTCCTGCTGCTCGGCGTCACCTACAAGCCCGACCTGGCCGACCAACAGGGCACACCCGCACGGGAGATCGCGGCCCGCCTCATGGAACTGGGCGCCTCCGTCAGCTACCACGACCCCCACGTCCCCTCCTGGAACGTCCTCACCCGCCCGGTCCCCCGAGCCGACTCCCTCTACGAGGCCGCAGCCGGCGCCGACCTCACGATCCTCCTCCAGCACCACCGGACGTACGACCTGCAGGGGTTGTCGGTGAAGGCACAGCTGCTGCTGGACACGCGCGGGGCCACGCCCACGGGGGCGGCGCATCGGTTGTGAGGGGGGCGCGTGCCGATGGGCGAGCTTCCGGGGGTGGTGGCGTGGGGACGGGGCCGCCGCTAGCGTACGGAGAGGTGGAGCCCACCGCAGGGGCACTGCGGCAGGCTCCCGAAAGTGAACGGAGTGTCCACCCCTAGGTCTCGTGGGGGTGGCCGCTCACTTCCCATAGATCCGCAAGATCCACCTCCTCCGGAACTTCACCAGCCGAAGCCGAATGCGGTCCCAGCGGGTGGGCTTGCGGTGACGGCCCACGGGCGCGCCCCCTTCCATGAAACCGCCCAGTTGCCCGGTGGACGGTCCATTGGAGTTCGGGCCGGGCCCCGAGGGCCGGGGTCCGGAACCTTGTCCGTGGAAGGGGGCGCCCCGGAGAACCGGGTCGCCGGACATGGACACCAGCGCCTCGAAACGTCCCTCCACCGCGCATTCGCCCCGAACACCACCGTGCGCCCCCAAAGCCCAAAACACGCCCCATCAGGCCCACTCGGGCACACGAAAGGGCCCGGTCACCCACGTACGTGAGTGACCGGGCCCTTCAACCGCTCAAGTCCAGCGCGGCGTCACCGCTTGTGCTGCGAGTCCCCCACCGTGACCTCGACCCGCTGGAACTCCTTGAGCTCGCTGTAGCCGGTCGTGGCCATCGCGCGGCGCAGGGCGCCGAAGAAGTTCATCGAGCCGTCGGGGGTGTGGGACGGGCCCGTCAGGACCTCCTCGATGGTGCCGACGGTCCCGAGGTCGACCTTCTTGCCGCGCGGCAGTTCCTCGTTGACGGCCTCCATGCCCCAGTGGTGGCCCTTACCCGGCGCGTCCGTCGCGCGGGCGAGCGGGGAGCCCATCATCACCGCGTCCGCGCCGCAGGCGATCGCCTTCGGGAGGTCGCCGGACCAGCCGACGCCGCCGTCCGCGATCACGTGCACGTAGCGGCCGCCGGACTCGTCCATGTAGTCGCGGCGGGCCGCGGCCACGTCGGCCACGGCCGTGGCCATCGGGACCTGGATGCCGAGCACGTTGCGCGTGGTGTGCGCGGCGCCGCCGCCGAAGCCGACGAGGACGCCGGCCGCGCCGGTGCGCATCAGGTGCAGGGCCGCGGTGTAGGTGGCGCAGCCGCCGACGATCACCGGGACGTCGAGCTCGTAGATGAACTGCTTCAGGTTCAGCGGCTCGTGCGAGGACGAGACGTGCTCCGCCGAGACCGTCGTACCGCGGATGACGAAGATGTCCACGCCCGCGTCCACGACGGCCTTGGAGAACTGCGCCGTGCGCTGCGGGGAGAGCGCGGCCGCCGTGACCACGCCGGAGTCGCGCACCTCCTTGATGCGCTGGCCGATGAGCTCCTCCTTGATGGGAGCCGCGTAGATCTCCTGGAGGCGGCGGGTCGCCTGCTCGGCGGGCAGCTCGGCGATCTCGTCGAGCAGCGGCTGCGGGTCCTCGTACCGCGTCCACAGGCCCTCGAGGTTCAGCACGCCCAGGCCGCCGAGCTCGCCGATGCGGATCGCGGTGGCCGGGGAGACGACGGAGTCCATGGGGGCGGCCAGGAAGGGCAGCTCGAAGCGGTAGGCGTCGATCTGCCAGGCGATCGAGACCTCCTTCGGGTCCCGCGTACGGCGGCTGGGGACGACGGCGATGTCGTCGAAGGCGTACGCCCGGCGGCCGCGCTTGCCGCGCCCGATCTCGATCTCAGTCACGTCTGTGGCCTTTCCCTGATGCGTTTCAGCGTCTTCCAGTATCGCCGACGGCTCCGGCAACGACCCGGTGCGGGCACGGCGAGAGCGGTCCCGAAGGCTCGGGACCGCCCCTTCCGGAAGCGTCGGCTACTTCCTGCTGTAGTTCGGCGCCTCGACCGTCATCTGGATGTCGTGCGGGTGGCTCTCCTTCAGGCCCGCCGAGGTGATCCGCACGAAGCGGCCCTTGGACTCCATCTCCTCGATGGTGGCGGCGCCGACGTAGCCCATGGTCTGGCGCAGACCGCCGACGAGCTGGTGCAGCACGTTGGACAGCGGGCCGCGGTAGGGCACCTGGCCCTCGACGCCCTCGGGCACGAGCTTGTCGTCGGAGGCGACCTCGGCCTGGAAGTAGCGGTCCTTGGAGTACGACCGGCCCTGGCCGCGGGACTGCATGGCGCCCAGCGAGCCCATGCCGCGGTACGACTTGAACTGCTTGCCGTTGATGAACAGCAGCTCGCCCGGGGACTCCTCGCAGCCGGCGAGGAGGCTGCCCAGCATCACCGTGTCGGCGCCGGCGGCCAGCGCCTTGCCGATGTCGCCGGAGTACTGCAGGCCGCCGTCGCCGATCAGCGGGACGCCGGCGGGTCGGGCCGCGAGGGAGGCCTCGTAGATGGCGGTGACCTGCGGGACACCGATGCCGGCGACCACGCGGGTGGTGCAGATGGAGCCGGGACCGACACCGACCTTGATGCCGTCGACGCCGGCGTCGATCAGGGCCTGGGCGCCGTCGCGGGTGGCGACGTTGCCGCCGATCACGTCGACGTTCACGCTCGACTTGATCTTCGCCATCCAGTTGAGGGCGTTGCTGTTGTGGCCGTGCGAGGTGTCGACGACCAGGAAGTCCACGCCGGCCTCGGCGAGCGCCTGGGCGCGCTCCAGCGCCTCGGGGCTGGCGCCGACGGCGGCACCGACGAGCAGGCGGCCCTCGGCGTCCTTGGCGGCGCTCGGGTACTGCTCGGCCTTGACGAAGTCCTTGACCGTGATGAGGCCCTTGAGGACGCCCTCGTCGTCGACCAGCGGAAGCTTCTCGATCTTGTGCTTGCGCAGCAGCTCCATGGCGTCGGCACCGGAGGTGCCGACCTTGCCGGTGACCAGCGGCATCGGGGTCATGACCTCGCGCACCTGACGGGAGCGGTCGGTCTCGAAGGCCATGTCACGGTTGGTGACGATGCCGAGCAGCTTGCCGGCCGCGTCGGTGACCGGCACACCGCTGATGCGGAACTTGGCGCACAGGGCGTCGGCCTCGGCGAGCGTCGCGTCCGGGTGGACCGTGATGGGGTCGGTGACCATGCCGGACTCGGACCGCTTCACCAGGTCGACCTGGTTGACCTGGTCCTCGATGGACAGGTTGCGGTGCAGCACTCCGACGCCGCCCTGGCGGGCCATCGCGATGGCCATGCGGGCCTCGGTCACCTTGTCCATCGCCGCCGAGAGCAGCGGGATGTTGACCCGGACGTTGCGGGAGATGCGGGACGAGGTGTCGACCGCGTTGGGCAGCACCGAGGATGCGCCCGGCAGCAGCAGCACGTCGTCGTAGGTCAGCCCGAGTGTCGCGAATTTACCGGGCACTCCGTCGACGTTTGCAGTCATGACACCTTCCCCAAATGGCCTTGATCGGTGCGGATGTCCATGCTAACGGGAAGCGTGGGTCCCGAATTCCACGGTTCTGCCTGCCTCCGCGCTTCGTATGTTCGTACGGAATTCGGAAGCGGCCTGTTCAAGATTCATCTGTCGGCCGCCCCAGAGGGCGCCTGGCACAACGGGGTTGTGCCGGACACCACGGGTTCACGGCCCGGCCCTACTGCTCGGCCAGCGCCCGCAGTCTGCTCAGCGCCCGGTGCTGGGCCACCCGGACCGCTCCGGGTGACATTCCCAACATCTGGCCCGTCTCCTCGGCCGTCAGGCCCACCGCGATCCGCAGCAGGAGCAGTTCGCGCTGGTTCTCGGGGAGGTTGGCCAGCAGTTTCTTCGCCCACTCCGCGTCGCTGCTGAGCAGCGCGCGCTCCTCGGGGCCCAGGGAGTCGTCCGGGCGCTCCGGCATCTCGTCCGAGGGGACGACCGTCGAGCCCGGGTGGCGCATCGCGGCGCGCTGCAGGTCGGCGACCTTGTGCGAGGCGATGGCGAACACGAACGCCTCGAACGGGCGGCCGGTGTCGCGGTAGCGGGGCAGGGCGAGGAGGACGGCTACGCAGACCTCCTGGGCGAGATCCTCGACGAAGTGCCGGGCGTCTCCGGGCAGGCGCGACAGTCGCGTACGGCAGTAGCGCAGCGCGAGCGGGTGCACACGGGCGAGCAGGTCGTGCGTGGCCTGCTCGTCCCCGTCGACGGCACGATGCACGAGGGCACCGATCGCCCCATGGGCCGTGCCCGCCTCGTCGTCGCGCATCGGTCCATGGTGCCTTGCTGCCGTCCGGCCCGTGGCACCGCGCCCGTCGTTGTGCACCGAAGCGTTATGAGCAGGTGCGCCGGAACTCATCTCCTGCGCCCTCCCCTTCCGCTCGACCGACTCGTCCCCGAGGAACTCCACACCCTCAAGGATGCGGCATCCGCGGCGAAACGAGCAGCGGGCACCCGGCAGTCCGTTTTGTCACCCCCGCCCGCCGTGGGGCAGGCGGGGTGTTCCGGACCCGGACCGGCCGTCCGCTGCGGCTCGCTTCCCTGCCGGACCGGCTCCCGACCCGGCCGGGATCCAGCGTTCCCACGAGACCGGGACCCGGCGTCTCCTACCGGACCAGGCCCCAGCGGAAGCCGAGCGCCACCGCGTGCGCGCGGTCCGAGGCGCCGAGCTTCTTGAACAGACGCCGGGCGTGGGTCTTGACGGTGTCCTCGGAGAGGAACAGCTCGCGGCCGATCTCGGCGTTGGAGCGGCCGTGGCTCATGCCCTCCAGCACCTGGATCTCACGCGCGGTGAGCGTGGGCGCGGCGCCCATCTCGGCGGAGCGCAGCCGACGCGGGGCCAGTCGCCAGGTCGGGTCGGCGAGGGCCTGCGTCACCGTCGCGCGCAGCTCCGCGCGCGAGGCGTCCTTGTGCAGGTAGCCCCGGGCGCCGGCGGCGACCGCGAGGGCCACTCCGTCGAGGTCCTCGGCGACGGTGAGCATGATGATGCGCGCGCCGGGGTCGGCGGACAGCAACCGGCGCACGGTCTCGACGCCGCCCAGTCCGGGCATGCGTACATCCATCAGGATCAGGTCCGAGCGGTCGGCGCCCCAGCGGCGGAGGACTTCCTCGCCGTTGGCCGCCGTCGTCACGCGCTCGACGCCGGGCACGGTCGCGACCGCACGGCGGAGCGCCTCTCGGGCAAGCGGGGAGTCGTCGCAGACGAGGACGGATGTCATGGCCGTCCTCCGCAGCTGATGCGCGTCACCTTGTGCCTCCAGGCTGGTACGAAATCGTCACCTGTGCGGTCGACCGACTCGGACACCCGCCCGAGCTCTTGTGTTTTCAACCGCCTCCGCACTCTCAACGACGGTCACTCGAAAGAGTTACGGGGCCGCACGCCTTCGTCGGCACTCTACGTGAGGACGCGCACACGGTGCAGACATGCCCCGCAGACCCTCAACTTTTCATCACAACCATGCCCCATTTAGACCTTTTTCTTCCCGTTTCACGGTGTCTGGGGCTAGATTCGCAATGGGTCATATTTTCATCTCCTTAGACCGGACATGTACGGTCGTTGGCACCGTATCCGCCCAGAACGGCTACAAGGGGTCACGTAATGGCAGATTTCTCCCGCCTTCCCGGACCGAACGCGGACCTGTGGGACTGGCAGCTGCTGGCTGCCTGCCGTGGGGTCGACAGTTCGCTCTTCTTCCACCCGGAGGGGGAGCGCGGGGCGGCTCGGAGCGCTCGAGAGAACTCGGCCAAGGAGGTCTGCATGAGGTGCCCGGTCCGCGCGGAGTGCGCGGCGCACGCGTTGGCGGTGCGCGAGCCGTACGGCGTGTGGGGCGGCCTGACCGAGGACGAGCGCGAGGAACTCATGGGGCGGGCGCGCAACCGACTGGTGTCGGCGTCCGCGTCCACGTCTGGCGGGAACACCGCCTCGAACAACTGAAGGAACGTTCCTGCATATCCCGTCGCCTGCACATCCCGCTTCCGCACAGGCCGGTGGCCGCACAAACCGGCTCCGGTATCAGCACGGGCACGCGCGCGTGCCCGCCCTTCTCACTGCCGCGCCGCCGCCCGCGCCAGCTGCTCCAGCGTCGCCGCCACCGCCGGCACCTGGGCCAGGTCCGGCAGCGTGAGGGCGACGATCTCCCGCCGTACCGCCGGCTCCAGTGCCACCGTGCGCGCTCCCCTGGGCCGTACGGAATCGACCGCGAGCTGAGGCAGGACGGCGACGCCGAGTCCCGCGCCGACCAGGCCGACCACCGCCGGGTAGTCGTCGGTGGCGAAGTCGATGCGGGGCGTGAAGCCCGCTTCCTCGCACACCTCCACCAACTGGCCGCGACAGCGCGGGCATCCCGCGATCCAGGGCTCCCCGGCGAGTTCCCCTATGGCGACGGACTCCGCGCGCGCGAGCCGGTGCCGCTCGGGCACCAGGCCGACCAGACGGTCCGTCAGCAGGGGCCGTACGACAAGGTCGTCCCACTCCTCGGCGCCCGCGGCTCCCTCGTAACGGAAGGCGAGTGCCACGTCGCAGTCGCCCTCGCGCAGCAGCTCGACGGACTTCGGGGGCTCGGCCTCCTCCAGGGACACGCGGGTGCCGGGGTGCGCGGCGCGCAGGGCGGCGAGGGCGGTGGGCACGAGGGTCGAGCTGCCGCTGGGGAAGGAGACCAGCCGGACCCGGCCCGAGCGCAGCCCGGCGATCGCCGCGACCTCCTCCTCGGCCGCGGTGAGCCCGGCGAGGATTCCGGACGCGTGCCGTACGAGGGCCTCGCCGGCCTGGGTCAGCCGCATCTCGCGGCCGCTGCGGACGAGCAGCGGGGTGCCGACCGAGGCTTCCAGGGCCTTCATCTGCTGGCTGACGGCGGGCTGTGTGCAGCCCAGTTCACGCCCGGCCGCCGAAAAGGAGCCGGTGGCGGCGACGGCGCGCAGGACGCGGAGATGACGTGCCTCGATCACCCTTCGAGCATAAGCCTGACTTGGACATGTCGCCGAATAATGCGTCGACACTTTGGGGTGCGGCCCCGTACCGTTTGGTCATGAAGCTGCTCTCGGTGAACCTCGCCCGGCCGAAGACCGTGGGCTACACCGCTCAGCCGGAGGGCCTGACCGGCATCGACAAGCGTCCCGTGGACGGCCCGGTGCGGGTGGCCGCGCCCGGCCCGAAAGGGACCGGCGGCAGCGGGCTGGCAGGGGACGCAGTGTGCCACCGGCGGCATCACGGCGGCGACGACCAGGCGGTGTACGCGTTCGCGCGCGAGGACCTCGACGGCTGGGAGCGCGACCTCGGGCGACCGCT
The DNA here is from genome assembly GCF_040645355.1 of Streptomyces sp. NPDC046805. NCBI lineage: Bacteria > Bacillati > Actinomycetota > Actinomycetes > Kitasatosporales > Streptomycetaceae > Streptomyces > Streptomyces sp. NPDC046805. The sequence goes on from NZ_JBEYYC010000011.1 coordinate 180,620, forward strand.
CGCGAACGGCGCCTTCGGCGAGAACCTCACGACCGCCGGCGCGGACGTCTCCGGCGCCCGGATCGGCGAGCGCTGGCGCATCGGCTCCGGGCCGCTGCTGGAGGTCACGAGCGGGCGCGTCCCGTGCGGCACCTTCCAGGGCCACATGGCCGAGAAGGGCTGGGTGAAGAGGTTCACGGAGAAGGGCGCACCGGGTGCGTACCTGCGGGTGATCGAGCCCGGTGAGATACGGGCGGGCGACGCGATCGAGATCGTGCACCGGCCGGAGCACGACGTGACGGTGGCCCTCTGGTTCCGCGCGGTGACCACCCGACGGGACCTGCTGCCCCGGCTGCTCGCGGCGGCCGGCGCGCTGCACCCGGAGTCGCTGGCCACGGCGCGGAGACACGTCGAGCGGAACGGCGCCTGACCTCCCGTCACCAGGTGGGCCACGCACGGAAACTTCACCGGAAACCACACCTGAGGAGGGCCCTGTGCGCGAAGCGGACGCGGTCTTTCCGGGTCACTACCCTTGGGCCATGACAACGGCTCTGATTACGGGATCGACCGCGGGGATCGGTGCCGCGTTCGCGCGGCGGCTGGCGGCCGACGGGCACAACCTCGTCCTGGTGGCGCGGGACGCCAAGCGGCTGCGCGAACAGGCGACCGAGCTGCACGACACACACGGCATCGAGGCGGAGGTGCTGTCGGCCGACCTGTCCGAGGACGAGGGCATCGAGGCGGTCGCCGCCCGCCTCGGCGACCGCAAGAACCCCGTCGACCTGCTGGTCAACAACGCGGGCTTCGGCAACAAGGGCCGGTATCTCGACGTATCGATGGACGACGAGCTGAAGATGCTCAAGGTGCACATCGAGGCGGTGCTGCGGCTGACCTCGGCGGCGACGGAGGCGATGCGCGAGCGCGGGCGCGGCGGGGTCGTGAACGTCGCCTCGGTGGCGGCCTTCGTGCCCCGGGGTACGTACGGGGCGTCCAAGGCGTGGGTCGTGCAGTTCACGCAGGGCGCGGCGAAGGACCTCGCGGGCAGCGGCGTACGGCTGATGGCGCTGTGCCCCGGTTTCGTGCGCACGGAGTTCCACGAGCGGGCCGGGATGGGCACGGACAACATCCCGGGCTGGATGTGGCTGGACGCCGACAAGCTGGTCGCGGCGGCGCTCGCCGATCTGGCGCGCGGCAAGACGCTCTCCATCCCGGACCCGCGCTACAAGGCGCTGATGGGGCTGGTCAAGGTCACACCGCGCGGGCTGCTGGGCGGCGTCTCGTCGAGGACGGGGCGCAAGTACGGGCCGCAGTGAGCCCCCGGGCGACGGGGTGACGGCGCCGCTCCGGTGGGAAAATGGTGGTGACGGAACCGGACCCAGGGGGGCCGGAGGCGGCGTCATGACGTTCGTACAGCTCATCGAGTGCAGGACCAGCCGGTTCGACGAGATGGACCGGCTCATGGACAGGTGGGTCGAGCAGACCAAGGGGAAGCGGACCGCGATGCACGACATGGTCGGGCAGGACCGGTCCGACGCGTCGCACTTCATCGAGGTCGTGGAGTTCCCGTCGTACGAGGAAGCGATGCGGAACTCCAACCTGCCGGAGACCGACCGGGTCTTCCAGGAGATGGTCGCCCTGTGCGACGAGATGCCGACGTTCATGGACCTGGACGTCGTACGGGACGAGCAGTTGGGGGAGGCGGGCGCGCGCCGGTTCTTCGAGACGGTCGCCACCGACGGTGAACTGCCGCCTCTCGACGGGCTGCTCGCCGAGGGCTATCACGACCACGACCCCGCCAACGAGCAGGACGCCATCGGCATGGACGCGATGCGCCGCGAGATCGAGATGTGGCGGGGCGGCTTCGACTTCGCCTTCACGATCGACGACCAGATCGCGCAGGGCGACCGGGTGTGCACCCGGTGGACCTGGACCGGCACCCACAAGGACGACTTCATGGGGATCCCGGCGACGGATCGACAGGTCACCATGACCGGGACGACCGTCTTCCGCTTCGGTGAGGACGGGAAGATCGTCGAGGGCTGGTGGCAGTACGACCGGCTCGGGCTGATGGCGCAGCTCGGTGCGCTGGACGAGTTGGAGAACTGACGGCCCCCGCACGGGGCTGGGTCTGTACGGCTGGGACGCGCCCGCGACGGGCGAAGCCCCCGCTCCCGGCGTACCGGGAACGGGGGCTTCGTCGTGAGGTGCGTGAGGTGCGCCTGCCTCAGTGGGCGTCCCTCGGTGCGCGTGCCTCAGTGAGCGTGGCCGTGGCCGTGGCCCGCGGCGGCAGCCTCTTCCTCTTCCTTCTTCTCGACGACCAGGGTCTCGGTCGTGAGCAGGAGGGAGGCGATGGAGGCGGCGTTCTCCAGGGCGGAGCGGGTGACCTTCACCGGGTCGATGACGCCGGCCTTGATCAGGTCGCCGTACTCGCCGGTGGCGGCGTTGTAACCCTCGCCCTTGCCGAGCTCCTTGACCTTGGAGACGATCACGTAGCCCTCGTGACCGGCGTTCTCCGCGATCCAGCGCAGCGGCTCGACGACGGCGTTGCGGACGACCTGGACACCGGTCGCCTCGTCGCCGGACTTGTCCAGACCGCCCTCCAGAGCCTTGGAGGCGTGGACCAGCGCGGAGCCACCACCGGAGACGATGCCCTCCTCGACCGCGGCGCGGGTCGCGGAGATGGCGTCCTCCAGACGGTGCTTCTTCTCCTTCAGCTCCACCTCGGTGGCGGCGCCGACCTTGATCACGCACACGCCGCCGGCCAGCTTCGCGAGGCGCTCCTGGAGCTTCTCGCGGTCCCAGTCGGAGTCGGTGGTCTCGATCTCGGCCTTGATCTGCGCGACGCGGCCCTCGACCTCGTCCTTCTTGCCGGCACCGTCGACGATCGTGGTGTCGTCCTTGGTGACGGTGACGCGACGGGCGCCGCCGAGCACGTCCAGGCCGACCTGGTCGAGCTTGAGGCCGACCTCCTCGGAGACGACCGTGGCGCCGGTGAGGACGGCCATGTCCTGCAGCATCGCCTTGCGGCGGTCGCCGAAGCCCGGGGCCTTCACCGCGACGGCGTTGAAGGTGCCGCGGATCTTGTTGACGACCAGGGTCGACAGGGCCTCGCCCTCGACGTCCTCGGCGATGATCAGCAGCGGCTTCGAGGCGCCGGCCTGAATGACCTTCTCGAGCAGCGGCAGCAGGTCCTGGATGGACGAGATCTTGCCCTGGGTGATCAGGATGTACGGGTCGTCGAGGACGGCCTCCATGCGCTCCTGGTCCGTCACGAAGTACGGCGACAGGTAGCCCTTGTCGAAGGCCATGCCCTCGGTGAAGTCCAGCTCCAGACCGAAGGTGTTGGACTCCTCGACGGTGATGACACCGTCCTTGCCGACCTTGTCCATCGCCTCGGCGATGAGCTCGCCGACCTGCTCGTCCTGGGCGGAGAGCGCGGCGACGGCGGCGATGTCGGACTTCTCGTCGATCGGCCGGGCCGAGCCGAGCAGGTCCTCGGAGACGGCGGCGACGGCGGCGTCGATGCCCTTCTTCAGGGCGGCCGGGGAGGCGCCGGCGGCGACGTTGCGCAGACCCTCGCGCACGAGCGCCTGGGCCAGCACGGTGGCGGTGGTCGTACCGTCACCCGCGATGTCGTTGGTCTTGGTCGCCACCTCCTTCACCAGCTGGGCGCCCATGTTCTCGAACGGGTCCTCGACCTCGACCTCACGGGCGATGGTGACACCGTCGTTGGTGATGGTGGGAGCGCCGAACTTCTTGTCGATGACGACGTTGCGGCCCTTGGGGCCGATCGTCACCTTGACCGTGTCGGCAAGCTTGTTGACGCCGCGCTCGAGGGCGCGACGGGCGTCCTCGTCGAACTTCAGGATCTTCGCCATGACAGCGTGAGCCCTCTCGGAAATCTTGGGGTGAAAGAAACTGCGCCCCGGGCGCCCGGCTTCTTATCGGTCGCGGGGGGCCAGGGGCGCAGTTCGAAGCAACTGAATGTGCTCGAGGGTGAATTACTTCTCGATGATCGCGAGAACGTCGCGAGCCGAGAGGACGAGGTAGTCCTCGCCGTTGTACTTCACCTCGGTGCCGCCGTACTTGCTGTACAGCACGGTGTCGCCGGTCTTGACGTCGAGCGGCAGACGCTCGCCGTTCTCGAAGCGGCCCGGGCCCACGGCCAGGACGACGCCCTCCTGGGGCTTCTCCTTGGCGGTGTCCGGGATGACCAGGCCAGAGGCCGTGGTCTGCTCGGCGTCGAGCGGCTGGACCACAATGCGGTCCTCAAGCGGCTTGATGGCAACCTTGCTGGCGGTCGTCACGATCCGACCTCCCCCTTCGGAGATCTCACGGGGTTAACTGTCTGAGGTGGCGACCAGGTCGATCCGTCGTCGCGGGTGCCGGACCTGCCCGTCGCGTTGTTGGCACTCTCCAGGGGGGAGTGCCAAGGCCGAGACTATGACTGCGATTAGCACTCGGTCAAGCGGAGTGCCAATTGCCTGCGGCGCGTCAGCCGAACTGGCCTGTCTGGGCGTACGGGTGTGCGGGCGCCCGGTGCTGCCGTGGCCGTCCTGGCGACTACCGCCCGCAGGCTTCGGCTGCCGGCCCGAACGGCCTCGCCCTCAAGCGCCGGACCGGGCTGGTCGTGCCTGCCGTGACCGAAAGGTCAGAGATAGTTCTCCAGGCGGCCCACCGTCAGGCCCTCCGACTCGACTCGGCGCAGGAGACGGGTGGTCCGCTCCCTGATGGTGGGACCGGTGGACTCGTCGGATCCGACCTCGACGATGTCGCCGGGGTGGAGGCGGTGCTCGCCCCGGGCGTAGGTGAGGCCGTCGGCGGTCGCGGTGGCGCGCCACAGGACGACGGCCGCGATGCCGCAGTCGGCGGCCGCGCGCAACGTCGTGGTGTCGTACCTGCCGTAGGGCGGGCGGAAGAGCCGGGGGCGGATGCCGAAGCGGGACTTGAGCTTGTCCTGCTGGCCGCAGATCTCGGCGCGCTGGCCGGCGTACGGCAGACCGGGCAGGGCCGGGTGGTCGAGGGTGTGGTTCTGGATGCCGGCGCCGACCGACAGCAGGCGCGCGAAGTGGCCGTACCCCGGTCCGACGACGCTGTCGGTGAGGAACATGCTGACGGGGAGCCGCAGTTCGCGGACCATGTCGACGAACCGCGGGTCACGCTCGGCGCCGTCGTCGTAGGTGAGGAAGACGACCTTGTCGCGGGTGGGGACACGGTCGACGACGGGCAGGGACGAGCCGGCCGCGCGCGGCGGCGCGGGGCGCGCCGCGGGCGCCGGGGCCGGGGCGAGCGGGGCGGGCAGTCCCCAGGTGCGGTACGGCTGCGACGCGGCCGGGCGGTGCGACCGTACGCCCTGGGCGGCCTTCTTACCGAGCCGTTCGATGGGGTCGACGGACTGGGCGCAGCCGGCGAGGAGGGCGGCCGCGGCCAGGACGGCTGCGGACGACGCCCGGCGGCGGCGCATGGCCTCGGGCCGCCTCACAGGTAGTCCTCCAGGCGCGCCACCGCATACCCCTCGCGGGTGACCTTGTTCAGGAAGCGCCGGATCATGTCGGGCAGGGTGCCGTTCCACTCCCTGAGGCCCTGGAAGTGGGAGAGGACGATGTCACCGGGGTGCAGGTGCGTGTCGTCCCCGCGGTACTCCCAGTGGTCGGCGAAGACCTCCTCCTCCCAGATCGGCGCGTACTTGATCCCGCAGGACCTGGCGGCGAGCAGGGTGTTCCGGTTGTAGTTGCCGTAGGGCGGGCGGAAGACGGTCGGGCGCCTGCCGAACTGCTTCGTCATGATGGCCTGCATGCCGCAGATCTCCTCCTCCTGCTCGTCGTAGGACAGGCCCGGCAGATAGGGGTGGTGCAGCGTGTGGTTGTCGAGGGTGACGCCCTCGGCCTGCGCCCGCCGGAAGAAGCCGTAGTCGTCCTCGACCGAGTCGTTGCTGAGGAACGCCGTGTACGGGATGTGCAGGTCGGTCATCATGCGCAGGAACGCCGGGTCCTTCTCGGCGCCGTCGTCGAGGGTGAGGAAGACGACCTTCTGCCGGGTGGGGATCGCGGTGAAGACCGGGGGAAGGTCCAGCCCCTCCTCGCCCTCGACCTCGAAGCCGGGACGGACGGTGATCCTCGGCTTGTGGGCCGGGGGCGGCGGGGGCGTCAGGGGGGCTTGATCCAGACCCCAGTACCTGGCGGCGGCCACCAGGGCGGTGCGGTCGGCGTGCCGCCGGGCGGTGTAGTCGTCCAGGCCGGGGGCGCGGGCCCCCTTGAGCGGCTCCTGTCCCGGGGCCGGTCGTACGTCCGGCTTCGTGCCCGGCAGTGTGCAGCCGGAGAGGAGGGCGGCAGCCGCGAGCACGGCGAGGGCACCTCGGACGGCCACCCTCCTGTGGAGCACCCCATATTTGTCATTTTGTACGACTACTCGCATGATGCCGGATCCTCGCAGGCACCGGCCCCTGACCCGGGCCGACACCGCCGCCGGAGGCACAGCATCCACCGACTGGCCCACAATGACCCGGTGAACGACCTGCTCTCCTTCCAGTCGCTGCTCACCCCCGAGGGCCGCGCCCTCCTCGACGAAGTGCGCGACACGCCCCCGGCCGACGAACTCGCCGTCGCCACCCGCCTGCGCCGCGACCACCCCGCCGATCTGGTGTCGGCGGCACTCGGCCAGGCCCGGCTGCGGCAGCGGGCGGCGGCCAAGTTCGGGGCCGAGGACGCGGGGCGCATGTTCTTCACGCCGAACGGCGTCGAGCAGTCGACCCGGACGAGCGTGGCGACGTACCGCGCAGGCCGGCTGCAGGACCTGGGGGTGACCTCCGTCGCCGACCTGTGCTGCGGCATCGGCGGCGACGCGATCGCGCTCGCACGGGCCGGCATCCGGGTCCTGGCCGTCGACCGGGACCCGCTGACGGCGGCGGTCGCGCGGGCGAACGCCGAGGCGCTCGGCCTGGGCGATCTGATCGAGGTACGGGAGGCTGACATCACGGAGGTCGACACGACGCCGTACGACGCGGTGTTCGTGGACCCGGCCCGACGGGGCGGCCGGGGCCGGATCTTCGATCCGGAGGCCTACTCGCCGCCGCTCTCCTGGGCGGTGGGAGCGGCGACGGCGGCCCCGTGCGCCGCCCTGAAGATCGCGCCGGGCATCCCCCACGAGGCGATTCCGGCGGAGGCCGAGGCGGAGTGGATCTCGGACGGCGGGGACGTGAAGGAGGCGGTGCTGTGGTTCGGCTCCGGGGTGCGCCCGGGCGCCGTACGCGCCACGCTGCTGCCGGGCCCGCGGTCACTGCTCGGTCGAGGCCTGCCCGATCCCCAAGTGCGGCCCGTGGGGCGGTACTTGTACGAGCCCGACGGTGCCGCCATCCGGGCGCATCTGGTGGCGGAGGTCGCCGAGGAGGTCGGGGGCGGGCTGATCGACCCGACCATCGCGTATGTGACGTCCGACGAGCTGTGCGACACGGCTTATGCGTCGGCGTACGAGATCACGGACCAACTTCCTTTCAACGTGAAGAAGTTGAAGGCACTGCTGCGGGAGCGCGGCGTCGGCACGCTGACGGTCAAGAAGCGGGGTTCGGCGGTCGAGCCGGAGGAACTGCGCAAGAAGGTCAAGCCGCAGGGGCCGAACGCGGCGACGGTGTTCCTCACGCGGGTCGCGGGGGCGCCGACGATGCTGATCGGCGGCCCGGTGGGCTGAACCCCGGGCGGGGAACGCCGACACCCCGCCCCCAGCTGACTGGGGACGGGGTGTCTGTGGAGCGCCGGGCAGGCCTTGCACCTGCATTTCCCCGCAGGAAGCGGGGCGTCTTTCCTTGGACCACCAACGCACTGCGTCCGGACCGGAGTTCCGGCCGTTCGCGTGTCATGATCATAGCGCGTGGGCGGACGCGCGCGCCACCTCAGCGCCCCGGTTCCCCGTCCACCGACTCGAACCGCCACCGGTGCACCGCCCGGGTCACCAACCCCTGGTCCGGCTCCGGGAGTTCGGGGAGCTCGGCGTCGTACGGCGCGTCCCACCAGGTGATGACGAGGACGCGGTCCCCCGGCGCCCGGAAGGCCTCCCGGCGCAGCGGCCGGACGGTGAGGTGCTGCGCGCGGGCCCAGGCCAGGAGCTCCTCGCCCCGGCCCTCGGCCGCCCGTGCCTCCCACATCAGCGCGACCGTCACGAGTACAGGTTCTCCTTGCTGACCTCGTGCACGTGGTCGTGCGTGTGGGAGTGCGCGGTGCCCGGCACGTGCGGGTCCGTCACCGGCAGGGAGGAGTCCGCCGACAGGTCCCAGTCCGAGGCGGCCCGGCCCCGGGCCACCATCTCCGCGCCGAGCGCCGCCACCATCGCGCCGTTGTCCGTGCACAGCTTGGGGCGCGGGACCCGCAGGCGGATACCGGCCGCCTCGCAGCGCTCCTGGGCCAGGGCACGCAGGCGGGAGTTGGCCGCGACGCCGCCGCCGATCATCAGGTGGTCGACGCCCTCGTCCTTGCAGGCCCGTACCGCCTTGCGCGTCAGCACGTCCACCACCGCCTCCTGGAAGGAGGCCGCGACGTCGCGCACCGGCACCTCCTCGCCCGCGGCGCGCTTGGCCTCGATCCAGCGGGCGACCGCCGTCTTCAGGCCGGAGAAGGAGAAGTCGTACGCCGGGTCGCGCGGGCCGGTCAGACCGCGCGGGAAGGCGATCGCCCCGGGGTCGCCCTCGCGCGCGTAGCGGTCGATGACCGGGCCGCCCGGGAAGCCCAGGTTGAGCACGCGGGCGATCTTGTCGAAGGCCTCGCCCGCCGCGTCGTCGATCGTCGCGCCCAGCGGGCGGACGTCCGACGTGATGTCCGTGGACAGCAGCAGCGACGAGTGGCCGCCGCTCACCAGCAGCGCCATCGTCGGCTCCGGGAGTGTCCCGTGCTCCAGCTGGTCCACGCAGATGTGGGAGGCGAGGTGGTTCACGCCGTACAGGGGCTTGGCGAGGGCGTAGGCGTACGCCTTCGCCGCCGAGACACCGACCAGCAGGGCGCCCGCCAGGCCCGGTCCCGCCGTGACGGCGATGCCGTCCAGGTCCCGCGCGCTCACGCCCGCTTCCTTCAGGGCGCGGTCGATGGTCGGGACCATCGCCTCCAGGTGGGCCCTGGACGCCACCTCCGGCACGACTCCGCCGAAGCGCGCGTGCTCCTCGACGCTGGACGCGACGGCGTCCGCCAGCAGCGTGGTGCCGCGGACGATGCCGACGCCGGTCTCGTCGCAGGAGGTCTCGATGCCGAGTACGAGAGGCTCGTCGCGTGAGTCAGCCATTGATCTCGGTTCCTTGTACAGAGGTTGAGGGGTCGGTCAGGCTCATCACCAGGGCGTCCACATTGCCCGGCTGGTAGTAGCCGCGCCGGAACCCGATGGGGGCGAAGCCGAAGCGCTGGTAGAGCTTCTGCGCGCGGATGTTGTCCACGCGGCACTCGAGCATCACCTCGGCGCACTCGAAGTCGGTCGCGGCCCGCAGCAGCTCGGTCAGCAGGCGTGCGCCGAGACCGGTGCCCCAGTGACCACGGGCGACGGCGATGGTCTGGATGTCGCCGAGGTCCCCCTGGGCGGCCAGGCCGGCGTAGCCGACGATTCTCCCGTCGCCCTCGGCGGCCACGACGTAGCGCCGGGTCGCCTCCGGGCCCCGGGAGTGGGCCAGCTCGGACCAGAACATGCCCCGCGACCAGGTGTCCTCGGGGAACAGGTCCTTCTCCAGCTCCAGCACCGCGTCGATGTCCCACCAGCGCATCTCGCGCAGCGCGGGCTTCACGGCTTCGGTCACCACGCGTTCGGTCACCGGGGAGTGACCACCTTGTAGTTCTTGGGCACCTGCGCGTCGGGGCGGCGCAGATACAGCGGCCGGGGCGCCGGCAGCTCCTCCCCCGCGGCCAGCTTCTCGGCGGCCAGCGCGGCGAGGGCGGCGGCGGAGACGTGCTCGGGCTCGTGGGCGTGCGGGAAGGTGTCGGGGTAGAGCAGCGCGCCCGCGCCGACGGCGGGCAGGCCGGCCACCTTCTCGGCGATGTCGGCGGGCCGGTCGACGGCCGGGGCGGTCAGCCGGGTGCGCGAGTCGGCGTACGTCGCCCAGTAGACCTCCTTGCGCCGGGCGTCGGTCGCCACGACGAAGGGGCCCTTCTCGATGTCGGCGGCGTAGGCCAGGCCGTCGAGCGTGCAGATGCCGTACACGGGGACGCCGAGCGCGAGCCCGAAGGTGTCGGCGGTCATCAGGCCGACGCGCAGCCCGGTGTAGGGGCCGGGCCCGATGCCGACGACGATGCCGGTGACGGCGTCCAGCTTGAGCCCGGCGTCGGCGAGCACACGGTCCACGGCCGGCAGCAGCAGCTCGCCGTGCCGGCGCGCGTCCACCTGGCTCGAGGAGGCGATGACGGCCTCACCGTCGTGCAGGGCGACGGTGACGGCGGGGGTGGCGGTATCCAGAGCGAGCAAGAGCACGCGAACAGCCTACGGCTCCCCGGGCGTCCCAACGGAATTCCGTCGTTCGGTCGGAGGGCGGCCGGTCACCGGCTGCTACCGTCTGCATGAAGTACGACATATGACGTGATGCGTGCGATACACGCGAGACGGACGAGGCAGAGGTGGCGCACGTGGCAGGGACCAGCTCGGGAATCGTGGCCGGCCTCACCGCGGCGGCCGTCGCGACGGTCGGCTTCCTCGCCTTCCAGGCGTCGGCGGACGCTCCCGCCCACCTCAGCGGCAGGCCCGGACCGAGCGCCTCACGCGCGGCGGCCGCCAAGGCACCTCGGGACAAACGGCACCCGACCGCCCTGCCCCGCCTCTCCGGCAAGGGTGAACGCGTCGTGTACTCGGTGGACGACGACCGGGTGTGGCTGGTCGGCGAGAACAACAAGGTCCAGCGGACGTTCAAGGTGATCCCGGGCAACGTCGACCCGGTCCCGGGCACGTATCCGGTGATGTCCCGCTCGAACGCGGTCACCGGCACCGACGGGACCCCCGTCGAGCACGTCGTGCGGTTCACCACCGTCGGCGAGGTGGTCATCGGCTTCAGCGCCGCCGTCGACGGCTCGGCGCCACTGCCCGATCCGACGCTGAAGACGGGCGGCGTCCGGGAGACCCGCAGGGACGGGCTCGCGATGTGGAACTTCGCGACGATCGGGGTGCCGATCGTCGTGATCCGCTAGCCGATCCGTTGCCACCCCGCCTGCCGCAGGCCTCAAGCGGCCTGACGGTGTCCCCTCTGCCGCCCCGGCGCCGGCTTCGGCGTCTCCCTGTCGGGCTCCCTCGGCGGCCGGGAGATCGCGTCCGCGGCGGCGCACGAGGCCAGCAGATCGCGCATGGACACCCGGGCCGGGGCGGTGGACGGCCGCCGCTGCGCCTTGGTTTGCGAAACCGATGAAGCCGAAGAAGTCGACCTGGCCGGCATGGACGCCTCCTGAGGACCGGGGGCGGACGTAGTTAGGCACACCTAACTACAGACTGGAATTCCATGTGACCACGCCGGACAGGCCCGGCGCAATATCTTGCCGACATGTTGTCGGAGCGCATGAGCCCAGCTCAGGCCGAGAGCACGTCGAGGTTCGCGTTCTCCCAGCGCTCCCCAAGGCCGGTCAGGGTCACGTGCCGCACCTCGTCCGTGGTGTCGCCGACCGCCCGGTGGATCACGACCTGCAACCGGTCGTCGGTCAGCTCCTCGACCTTCCCGTCGCCCCACTCCACGACGACCACCGACTCGGGCAGCGAGACGTCGAGGTCGAGGTCCTCCATCTCGTCGAGGCCGCCGGCCAGCCGGTAGGCGTCGACGTGGACGAGCGGCGGACCGTCGCCGAGCGACGGGTGCACCCGTGCGATCACGAAGGTCGGTGAGGTCACGGCGCCTCGCACCCCTAGCCCCTCGCCGAGCCCGCGGGTGAGCGTCGTCTTGCCCGCGCCGAGCTCCCCGCTGAGCATCACGAGGTCGCCCGCGCGCAGCAGCTTGGCCAGGCGGCGGCCCAAATCCCGCATCTGCTCGGGAGAGTTGATGATCAGCTGGGTCTCAGCCGGGTCGTGCGGTGCTGCTGGTGCTTCCATAGCCCATAACGGTAGCCCCTGCGGGGACGGCACCCGCTCGGGTGAGCAGGTCGGCGAGCCGGTCGGTGACCACTTCCGGGTGCTCCAGCATGACCAGGTGCCCGGCGTCCGGGACGAGGACCAGCTCGGCGTCGGGCAGCAGATCGGCGATGGCCTCGCTGTGCTCGCTGGGGGTGACCAGGTCCTGGACCCCGGCCAGCACCAGGACCGGCATCTCCGCGAAGTGGGCGAGGGCCTCGGCCTTGTCGTGGTCGGTGAAGGCCGGGTAGAACTCGGCGACCACGTCGATCGGCGTGGACTCGATCATCCGCTCGGCGAACCGCTCCACGGCCGGGTCGACCTCCCGGGACGCGAACGAGTACCGCTTGATGATCCCGGCGAACAGGTCCGCCGTGACCCGGCGCCCCTTCTCCACCAGCGCCGCCTGCTGCCCCAGCGCCTTCAGCACGCCGGGGAGGACCCGGCGCACCGCGTTGACGCCGGCGAGGGGCAGCCCGAAGTTGACCTCGCCGAGCCGTCCGGAGGACGTCCCCACGAAAGCGGTGGCGAGGACCCGGTCGTGGATCAGCTCGGGGTACAGGTCGGCCAGGGCCATCATCGTCATGCCGCCCATGGAGTGGCCGACCAGCACGATCTTCCCCTCGGGCACCGCCGCGTCGAGGACGGCCTTCAGGTCGCTGCCGAGCTGGTCGATGGTGACCGGCGTGTCGCCGGCGAGCTGCGCCGCGCCCCGCCCCGACCGGGCGTGGCTGCGCTGGTCCCAGTGCACGGTCCGTACGACGCCCCGCAGCGCCGCGCGCTGGAAGTGCCAGGAGTCCTGGCTGAGGCAGTAGCCGTGGCTGAAGACGACGGTGACCGGGACGGGCGCCTTGCGGCCGAAGAGCCGGCGCCGGCGGGACGCCGAGCCGCCCTCGGGCTCGACGTCGTCGACCTCGTAGTACAGCTCGGTGCCGTCTTCGGCGTACGCCTTGCCCGGGGTGCCGCGCAGCGTGCCGTACGGTCCCGCCGAGTCCAGCGCCAGCCGGGCCCGCTTGCGCATCCCCCGGCCCACGGTCATCCGCTCCAGGGCGACTCCGGCGGCCGCGCCCGCCGCGAGCACGCCTATCGCGGTGCCCGCGACGCCCGTGGCCTTCTTCCAGCCGCCGGCCACCCCTGCGGCAGAGGCGGCGGCGAAGGCCGCCGTGGCGTCGGCGACGGACTCCGCGCTGCTCTCGCTCACGTACCGCTCCTCTTCCCCGTATTCCCCGTACTGCAGTTCGCTGGGTGGTGGCCGTTGCTGCCGCTACTACAGATGTAACCGGAACGGCGCCGACACCAGACGCCCATGTGGGTTACCGGTCCCGCCCGTCCCGTTCCTTGTCCGCTTCCCCGTCCACATAGACGCGCGGAACGCGCGATCCGATCCGCGTGACGATCTCGTAGCCGATGGTGCCCGCGGCCTGCGCCCAGTCCTCGGCGGTGGGCTCGCCGCGGTCGCCGGGGCCGAACAGGACCGCCTCCGAGCCGACCTCGGGCTCGTCGCCGCCCAGGTCGACCACGAACTGGTCCATCGCGACGCGCCCCGCGATCGTCCGCCACTTGCCGCCGACCAGGACCGGACCGGTCCCGGAGGCGTGCCGCGGGACGCCGTCCGCGTAGCCGACGGGCACGAGGCCGAGGGTCGTCTCGACCGGGGTGACGTAGTGATGTCCGTAACTGACGCCGTGGCCGGCCGGTACGTGCTTCACCAGCGCCACCGCCGCGGTCAGCGTCATCGCCGGGCGCAGGCCGAAGTCGGCCGGCACGCCGACCTCGGGGCTGGGCGAGATGCCGTACACGGCGCACCCGGTGCGGACGAGGTCGAAGTGGCTCTCGGGCAGCGTGAGCGTGGCCGGCGAGTTGGCGATGTGCCGCACCTCGGGCCGGACGCCCTGCTCCTCGGCGTACGCCACCATCTCCCGGAAGCGGGTGAGCTGGGCCTCGATCGACGGGTGCCCCGGCTCGTCGGCACACGCGAAGTGCGACCACAGTCCGGTGACGCGCAGCAGTCCCTCGCGCTCGGCGCGCAGGGCCGCACCGACCAGCTCGGCCCAGTCCTCGCCGGGCTGGCAGCCGCTGCGTCCGAGCCCGGTGTCGGCCTTGAGCTGCACGCGCGCGGGCGTGCCCGCCTGCCGGGCCGCCTCCGCCACCTCGCGCAGGGCCCACATGCCGCTGACCGACACGTCGAGGTCGGCCTCGATGGCCTCCCGCCAGGGGCCGCCCGGTGTCCACAGCCAGCACATGATCCGCCCCGGCAGCCCCGCCGCGCGCAGCGCGAGGGCCTCCTCGGGCGTGGCCGTGCCGAGCCAGGTCGCTCCGGCCTCGAGGGCCGCGCGGGCGCACGGCACCGCCCCGTGGCCGTACCCGTCGGACTTCACCACGGCCATCAGGGCGGCGCCCGGCGCGTGGGCGCGCAGGGCCCGCACGTTGGAGCGCAGCGCGGCCAGGTCGATCTCGGCGCGGACACGCGGGGGCGCGGTCGGCGCAGGTGCTGTCTTGTTCATGGCGTCCCCAGTCTCTCAGAGGCCCGCGACGGCTCCCGGGCGCAGGCTTCTGACCAGGCCCCGCGGGCGCCGCCGTCCCCGCGCCTCCCCGCGCCCGCCCGTCCTCGCCCCACCCGTCGGCCCGCGCGCGTCGCGCACCCGCCGGGTGCGCCGTCCTGCCGGTCAGTCCCGGACGTCCCGCCAGGCCTCCGGGATCGCGGCGGCCACGTCCTGCGCGGCCGCCGGTGCCCCGTCCGACGCGTACCGCCCGGCCAGCCCGTGCAGATACGCGGCCACGCTGCCCGCGTCCCGCGCCGACAGCCCGGACGCCAGCAGCGCCCCGGCCAGCCCCGACAGCACGTCGCCGCTCCCGGCGGTGGCGAGCCACGGGGTCCCGGTCGCGTTGACGCGTACGGCGGTGCCGTCCGGGTCGGCGACCAGGGTGGTCGAGCCCTTGAGGAGGACGGTGGCGCCGTAGCGGGCCGCGAGCTCACGGACACAGGCCAGCCGCGCCGCCTCGACCTCCTCACGGTCCTTGCCGAGCAGCGCGGCGGCCTCCCCGGCGTGCGGGGTCATCAGCGTCGGGGCCGTACGCGCCTCGACGGCGCCCCGGTCGGCGAGCCGCAGCCCGTCCGCGTCGACCAGCACGGGCACGTCGGCCGTGAGGACCTCCGCGACGGTGGCCGCGTCGTCCCCGGCGCCCGGTCCGACGACCCAGGCCTGCACCCGGCCCGCCTTGCGCGGCCCCCGGTCGGACACGAGGGTCTCGGGGAAGCGGGCGATCACGGCGTCCCCGGCGGGACCGACGTACCGTACGGCCCCGGCCCCGCCGTGCAGCGCGCCCGCCACGGCGAGCACGGCCGCGCCCGGATAGCGCGCGGACCCGGCGGCGACACCGGCGACACCCCGCCGGTACTTGTCGCTCTCGGCGCCGGGCTCCGGCAGCAGCGCGGCCACGTCGGCGTGCTGGAGGGCCTCCACGTCCGGTTCGGCGGGCAGGTGGGGGCCGAGCCCGATGTCGACGAGGCGTACGGAACCGGCGTACTCCCGGGCCGGATCGATCAGCAGCGCCGGCTTGTAGGCGCCGAAGGTCACGGTGAAGTCGGCCCGTACGGCCGGCCCACGCACCTCCCCCGTGTCCGCCTCGACCCCGCTCGGCAGGTCGACGGCGACGACGGCGGCCCGCGACCGCTCGGCCGCGTCGGCCAGTCGCGCGGCGTCCGGCCGCAGCCCGCCCTTCCCGCCGATCCCGACGATGCCGTCGACGACGAGGTCGGCGCGCTCGACGGCCTCCTCGGCGCGGCCCTCGGCCGCCACGGACCCGCCCGCGCGGCGCAGCGCGGCGAGTCCGCCGGGGTGGGTGCGGTCGGGGGCGAGCAGTACGGCCGTCACCCCGGCCCCGCGCCGGGCGAGCCGGGCCCCGGCGTACAGGGCGTCGCCGCCGTTGTCGCCGCTGCCGATCAGCAGGACGACCCGGCTGCCGTAGACCCGTCCGAGCAGGTCGGCGCAGGCGGTGGCGAGTCCGGCGGCGGCGCGCTGCATGAGGGCGCCGTCCGGGAGGCGTGCCATCAGCGCGCGCTCGGCCGACCTGACCGTCTCAACTGTGTACGCGGTACGCATGCGGCCGAGTCTGCCGTCAGCCTTCCGCGACCACCACCGCCGACGCGACACCCGCGTCGTGGCTGAGCGACACGTGCCAGGAACTGACCCCGAGTTCGGCCGCCCGGGCCGCCACCGACCCCGTCACCCTCAGCCTCGGCCGGCCGGAGTCCTCGACGTACACCTCGGCGTCCGTCCACAGCAGGCCGGGCGGCGCGCCCAGCGCCTTGGCCAGCGCTTCCTTGGCGGCGAAGCGGGCGGCGAGGGAGGCGATGCCGCGCCGCTCCCCGCTGGGCAGCAGCAGCTCGCTCTTCAGGAACAGCCGGTCCGCCAGCCCGGGCGTACGGTCCAAGGACGCCCGGAACCGGTCGATCTCGGCCACGTCGATACCGACCCCGATGATGCTCATGCGCAGCACCTTACGGCGACGGCCCCCGATTCCGATCCGGCACGCCTTGCATAGTCATGCATTATTAGGCATACTCTTCCCATGTCCAAGGTCCTCACCTCTCTTCCCACGGGCGAGCACGTCGGCATCGCCTTCTCGGGCGGCCTCGACACCTCGGTCGCGGTCGCGTGGATGCGCGACAAGGGCGCCGTCCCGTGCACCTACACCGCCGACATCGGCCAGTACGACGAGCCCGACATCGCCTCGGTGCCCGGCCGCGCGAAGACCTACGGCGCCGAGATCGCGCGCCTGGTCGACTGCCGCGCGGCGCTGGTCGAGGAGGGGCTTGCGGCGCTCACCTGCGGGGCGTTCCACATCCGCTCGGGCGGGCGCACGTACTTCAACACCACGCCGCTCGGCCGCGCCGTCACCGGCACCCTCCTGGTCCGGGCGATGCTCGAGGACAACGTCCAGATCTGGGGCGACGGCTCGACCTTCAAGGGCAACGACATCGAGCGGTTCTACCGGTACGGCCTGCTCGCCAACCCGCATCTGCGGATCTACAAGCCCTGGCTGGACGCGGACTTCGTGACCGAGCTCGGCGGCCGCACGGAGATGTCGCAGTGGCTGCTCGCCCACGGCCTGCCCTACCGCGACAGCACGGAGAAGGCGTACTCCACCGACGCCAACATCTGGGGCGCCACCCACGAGGCCAAGACCCTGGAGCACCTGGACACCGGCATCGAGACCGTGGAGCCCATCATGGGCGTGCGGTTCTGGGACCCGTCGGTCGAGATCCTCCCCGAGGACGTGACGATCGGCTTCGACCAGGGGCGCCCGGTGACGATCAACGGGAAGGAGTACGCCTCCCCCGTCGACCTGGTCATGGAGGCGAACGCCATCGGCGGCCGGCACGGCATGGGCATGTCGGACCAGATCGAGAACCGGATCATCGAGGCCAAGAGCCGCGGCATCTACGAGGCGCCCGGCATGGCCCTGCTGCACACGGCGTACGAGCGCCTGGTCAACGCGATCCACAACGAGGACACCGTCGCCCAGTACCACAACGAGGGACGGCGCCTCGGCCGGCTGATGTACGAGGGCCGCTGGCTGGACCCGCAGGCACTGATGGTGCGCGAGTCGCTGCAGCGCTGGGTCGGCGCGGCCGTCACCGGCGAGGTGACCCTGCGGCTGCGGCGCGGCGAGGACTACTCGATCCTCGACACCCAGGGCCCGGCGTTCAGCTACCACCCGGACAAGCTGTCCATGGAGCGCACCGAGGACTCGGCGTTCGGCCCGGCGGACCGGATCGGCCAGCTCACCATGCGCAACCTCGACATCGCCGACTCGCGCGCCAAGCTGGAGCAGTACGCCGGGCTCGGCCTGATCGGCACCGACAGTCCCGCCATCGGCGCCGCCCAGGCGGCCGCGACCGGACTGATCGGGACCATGCCGGAGGGCGGCGCCGAGGCCATCGCCTCCCGCGGCGAGGTCTCCGCCGACGACGAGCTGCTGGACCGGGCCGCGATGGAGTCCGGCACTGACTGACCGGCTTCGGGCGGCCCTCACCGCCCGCTATCCGAAGAAGGCGCGGTCGCCCGCGAGATGGACCGCGACGTAGTACGACTCGGCGGCGTTGGCACAGCGAAGGTGTGCCAACGCCGCCGAGTCGTAGGTGTGGTCGCAGACGCGGTGCATCTCGGTACGGAAGCGGCCGTCGATCCAGTCCTTCGCGGCCCGGGTGGGGTCGAGCCTCAGCGCGAACCTGGCACCGTAGTTGCGGTAGCCGAAGTCGTGCTGGACGCAGGCGGGGCGGAAGACGTTGCTGTAGGGGGCGTAGCCGGTCGGGACACTGCAGCCGTCGGTGGACCAGTTGAACGGCGGATCGTGCGGGGCCACGGCGAACCGCTCGTACGGCAGACTCATCAGGGCGTCCGCCTGATCCCGTACGGTCGGTGCCGCCGCCACCGTCGATGCTGCGGAACCGGCGACTCCGGTGAGGGTCAGAAGGGTGGCGGCGAGCGCGGACGCGAGCTTGTGGCGCACGGGGACTCCAGGGCGAAGGGCGGCTCTGCGGCAGGAAGTCGAGGGCCGGAACCGATGTCCGGTTCGAGCGGATTCGATCTTGCTGAGAGAGCCGGCCCCGGAGCAACGCGCAGCGCTGACCCGATCGGGTCGAGGTGGTGTGCGCCCCCGGCGCACACCAAGCTCCAGAGCCCTGAGGCTCTAAAGGCGCCTCATTCCACCGTCACCGACTTCGCCAGGTTCCGCGGCTGGTCCACCTCGTTGCCCCGGGCCGTCGCCAGCTCGCACGCGAAGACCTGCAACGGCACCGTCGCCACCAGCGGCTGAAGGAGCGTCGGAGTCGCCGGGATGCGGATCAGATGGTCGGCGTACGGCACCACCGCCTCGTCGCCCTCCTCCGCGATGACGATCGTGCGCGCGCCTCTCGCGCGGATCTCCTGGATGTTGGACACGATCTTGTCGTGCAGCACTGACCGGCCCTGCGGCGACGGCACGACCACCACCACCGGCAGGTCCTCCTCGATCAGCGCGATCGGACCGTGCTTCAACTCGCCCGCCGCGAAGCCCTCGGCGTGCATGTACGCCAGTTCCTTCAGCTTGAGCGCGCCTTCCAGCGCCACCGGATAGCCCACGTGCCGGCCCAGGAACAGCACCGTGTCCTTGCCGGCCAGGGAGCGTGCGAGCGTCCGTACCGGCTCCATCGTGTCGAGGACGCGGTCGACCGCACCGGCGATCCTCGACAGGTCCCGGATGACGGCGCCGACCTCGTCGGCCCACTTGGTGCCCCGCACCTGGCCCAGGTACAGCGCGACCAGGTAACAGGCCACCAGCTGCGTCAGGAACGCCTTCGTCGAGGCGACCGCGACCTCCGGCCCGGCGTGCGTGTACAGCACCGCGTCCGACTCGCGCGGAATGGTCGAGCCGTTGGTGTTGCAGATCGCCAGCACCTTGGAGCCCTGCTCATGGGCGTGCCGCAGCGCCATCAGCGTGTCCATGGTCTCGCCGGACTGGGAGATGGCGATCACCAGCGAGCGGGCGTCCAGGATCGGATCGCGATAGCGGAACTCGCTCGCCAGCTCCACCTCGCACGGAATCCGCGTCCAGTGCTCGATGGCGTACTTGGCGATCAGCCCCGCGTGGAAGGCCGTACCGCACGCGACGATGACCACCTTGTCCAGCTCGCGCAGTTCGGCGGCGCTGATGCGCAGTTCGTCCAGGGTCAGCGAGCCGGCCGCGTCGATGCGGCCCAGCAGCGTATCGGCGACCGCCTTGGGCTGCTCGGCGATCTCCTTGAGCATGAAGTAGTCATAACCCCCCTTTTCCGCGGCCGACGCGTCCCAGTCGACGTGGTAGGAGTGCACGTCCGCCGGACGGCCGTCGAAGCCCGTCACCGTGACCCCGTCCCGGCGCAGCTCCACCACCTGGTCCTGACCCAGCTCGATCGCCGACCGCGTGTGGGCGATGAACGCGGCGACGTCCGAGGCGAGAAAGGCCTCGCCCTCTCCAACGCCCACCACGAGCGGGGAGTTCCGCCGCGCGCCCACGACCACATCCGGCTCGTCGGCGTGCACCGCGACCAGCGTGAACGCGCCCTCCAGCCGCCGGCACACCCGCCGCATGGCCTCCGCCAGGTCGGCGCACGCGCCGTACTCCTCGGCCAGCAGGTGCGCCACCACCTCCGTGTCGGTCTCGGAGGCCAGCTCGTGCCCCCGCTCCGCCAACTCCGCGCGCAGCGGGGCGAAGTTCTCGATGATGCCGTTGTGCACGACCGCGACCCGGCCCGCGTTGTCCAGATGCGGATGCGCGTTCGCGTCCGTCGGCGCCCCGTGCGTGGCCCACCGGGTGTGCCCGATCCCCGTGGTCCCCATCGGCAGCGGCCGTTCGACCAGCTCCTTCTCCAGGTTGACCAGCTTCCCCGCCCGCTTCGCGGAGGCGAGTTCGCCGTCCGCGGGCACGGCGACGCCCGCCGAGTCGTACCCCCGGTACTCCAGCCGCTTCAGCCCGGCCATGACGACCTCGAGCGCCGGCTGCGCTCCCACGTATCCCACGATTCCGCACATGCGCCGCAGCCTACGATCCAAAGGCCGCCCGAAACCGCCGTTGCGTGCCCGAAATCGGAAATTCCCACGGTCGTACGGACCCGAAAAGCGGCCCGAGATGACCCGAGGCGGCCCGAGCGTGACCGAGCCCACCTCCCGTGCCGTTCAAACTCCGTTAACAATGGACTGTGATCTCTCCGGTCTCCTCGATGCCCCGGAGCGCCCACCGGCACAGGCCGGAGGCGACTCCCTACGTCGACCTCACCCGTGCCGAGTGGAGCGCGCTGCGCGACAAGACGCCGCTGCCGCTGACCGCCGAGGAGGTCGAGAAGCTGCGCGGCCTCGGCGACGTCATCGACCTCGACGAGGTGCGGGACATCTACCTCCCGCTGTCCCGGCTGCTCAACCTCTACGTCGGCGCCACCGACGGACTGCGCGGCGCCCTCAACACCTTCCTCGGCGAGCAGGGCTCCCAGTCCGGCACGCCCTTCGTCATAGGCGTGGCGGGCTCGGTCGCCGTCGGCAAGTCCACCGTCGCCCGCCTCCTGCAGGCCCTGCTGTCCCGCTGGCCCGAGCACCCGCGCGTCGAGCTGGTGACGACGGACGGATTCCTGCTGCCCACCCAGGAGTTGGAGGCCCGCGGCCTGATGTCGCGCAAGGGCTTCCCCGAGTCGTACGACCGCCGTGCGCTCACCCGCTTCGTCGCCGACATCAAGGCCGGCAAGGACGAGGTGACGGCCCCCGTCTACTCCCACCTCATCTACGACATCGTCCCCGACCAGCGGCTCACCGTCCGCCGGCCCGACATCCTCATCGTCGAGGGCCTGAACGTCCTTCAGCCCGCCCTGCCCGGCAAGGACGGCCGCACCCGGGTCGGCCTCGCCGACTACTTCGACTTCAGCGTGTACGTCGACGCGAGCGCCGAGGTCATCGAGCACTGGTACCTCAGCCGCTTCCGCAAGCTGCGCGAGACGGCCTTCCAGAACCCGTCCTCGTACTTCCGCAAGTACACACAGGTCTCCGAGGAGGAGGCCCTCGACTACGCGCGCACGCTCTGGCGGACCATCAACAAGCCCAACCTGGTGGAGAACATCGCCCCCACCCGCGGCCGGGCCACGCTCATCCTGCGCAAGGGCCCCGACCACAAGGTGCAGCGGCTGAGGCTGCGCAAACTCTGACCACTACCCTGCGGGCATGCTGCACCTGCGCCTGATCACCCCGGCCGACCGCACCGACGACGCGGTCCGCCTCATCGAGCGAACGGTCGGCACCACACACCTCGTTGTGGTGCCGGGCGCCGCGCGCCACCCGGCCGGAGACGTCGTCATGTGCGACGTGGCACGGGAGGCGGGCGACGAACTCATCGCCGGCCTGCGGGCGTTGGGCCTGGACGAGCACGGCTCGATCGCCGTCGAGACCATCGACCTGTCCCTGTCCAGGCGGGCCGACGAGGCGAAGGAGGAGGCGCCGGGCGAGGGCGCGGACGCGGTGCTGTGGGAGCACCTCACCGACGTGACGCACGAGGAGTCGACCCTGTCGGCGACCTATCTCGCCTTCCTCACCCTCGCCACGATGATCGCGGCCTGCGGTGTGGTGCTCGACAACGCCGTCCTGATCGTGGGCGCGATGGCGGTGGGCCCCGAGTTCGGGCCGCTGGCCGGCCTGTGCACGGCCCTCGTCCAGCGCGCCCCGCGGCTCGCCGTGCGCTCGCTGACCGCGCTGCTGGTCGGCTTCGCGGTGGCCCTGCTGGTGACGGTCGGCTTCACCTACTTCATGGACGCCGTCGACCTGTTCACGAGGGTCCGGCTGGAGGCCGAGCGGCCCAACACCAACTTCATCTACCGGCCGGACGCGTTCTCGTTCGTCGTCGCGGTCCTGGCGGGCATCGCCGGCACCCTGTCGCTGACCTCGGCGAAGTCCAGCGCGCTGGTGGGCGTGGCGATCTCGGTCACCACGGTCCCGGCGGCGGCCAACGCGGCCGTGGCCTTCGCCTACGACGAGTACCGCCAGGCCTGGGGATCCACGGAGCAGCTCCTGCTGAACCTGCTGGGCATCGTCCTGGCGGGGACGCTCACGCTGCTGGCCCAGAAGTACCTCTGGTCCAGGCAGCGTGAGCGCGCGGCCGAACTCGGCTAGCCGAGGGCCGACTTGACGGCGTCGGCGAGCCGCCCGGCGACCGAGCGCGCCTGCTCGATGTCCGCGGCCTCGACCATCACGCGCACCAGCGGCTCCGTGCCCGAGGGGCGCAGCAGCACCCGGCCGGTCTCCCCCAGCTCCCGCTCGGCCTCGGAGACGGCGGCGGCGAGGTCCGCGGAGGTCTTCACCCGGGACTTGTCCACGTCCGGGACGTTGATCAGCACCTGCGGCAGCCGCTCCATGACCGACGCGAGGTCCCGCAGGCTGCGGCCGGTCTGCGCGACGCGGGCCGCGAGCAGCAGGCCGGTCAGCGTGCCGTCGCCGGTGGTGGCGTGGTCGAGGATGATGACGTGCCCGGACTGCTCGCCGCCGAGGGCGAAGCCGTGCTCCTTCATCTCCTCCAGGACGTAGCGGTCGCCGACCGCGGTCTGCACGAGGCGGATGCCCTCGCGCTCCATGGCCAGCTTGAAGCCCAGGTTCGACATGACCGTCGCGACGACGGTGTCGGAGCGCAGCTCGGCACGCTCCCGCATCGCCAGCGCGAGCACGGCCAGGATCAGGTCGCCGTCCACCTCCGCGCCGGTGTGGTCCACGGCGAGGCAACGGTCGGCGTCACCGTCGTGCGCGATGCCGAGGTCGGCGCCGTGCTCCGTGACGGCGGCCTTGAGCCGGCCCAGGTGGGTCGAGCCGCAGCCGTCGTTGATGTTGAGCCCGTCCGGCTCGGCACCGATGGTGACGACCTCGGCACCGGCCCGCACGAAGGCGGCGGGCGAGACCCCGGAGGCCGCGCCGTGCGCCTCGTCGAGGACGATCTTCAGCCCGTCGAGCCGGTTCGGGAGCACACCGAGGAGGTGGGTGACGTACTGCTCGAAGCCCTCGCCGTACGACCGGACGCGGCCGACGCCCGCACCCGTGGGCCGCTCCCACGGCTCACCGTGCCGGTGCGACTCGTACACGGCCTCGATCTTGTCCTCGAGCTCGTCGGCGAGCTTGTGGCCGCCGCGGGCGAAGAACTTGATGCCGTTGTCGGGCATGGCGTTGTGGCTGGCGGAGAGCATGACACCGAGGTCGGCCCCGAGGGCGCCCGTCAGGTGCGCCACCGCCGGCGTCGGCAGCACGCCGACGGACAGGACGTCCACGCCCGCGCTCGCCAGACCCGCGACCACGGCGGCCTCGAGGAACTCGCCGGACGCGCGCGGATCCCGTCCGACGACCGCCGTCGGCCTGTGGCCCTCGAAGGTGCCCGCCTCGGCCAGTACGTGGGCCGCCGCGACGGAGAGGCCGAGCGCCATCTCGGCCGTCAGGTCCGCGTTGGCGACGCCGCGTACACCGTCCGTGCCGAAGAGTCGTCCCACTTGTCCTCCTGAGGAAGAGTCAGTTGTGGCAGGCGCCTTGACGTTCGAGCACATCAGCCTTTGAGCATCTTGTGTCGTTATACGCCTTCCGCCTGTGATAAACGAACGCCCCGGCGGCACTGTGGCGTGCCGCCGGGGCGTTCGGAGTACGAGCAGGCAGCGAGATCAGCGCTTGCTGTACTGCGGGGCCTTGCGGGCCTTCTTCAGACCGGCCTTCTTGCGCTCGACCGCACGGTCGTCGCGCTTCAGGAAGCCGGCCTTCTTCAGGGCGCCGCGGTTGTTGTCGACGTCCGCCTCGTTCAGCGCACGGGCGACACCGAGACGGAGCGCACCGGCCTGACCGGAGACACCGCCACCCGCGATGCGGGCGATGACGTCGTAGCGGCCCTCGAGCTCGAGCACCTTGAAGGGCTCGTTGACTTCCTGCTGGTGCACCTTGTTCGGGAAGTAGTCCTCGAGGGTGCGACCGTTGATCTTCCACTTGCCGGTGCCCGGAACGATCCGGACGCGGGCGATGGCGTTCTTGCGACGGCCCAGGCCGGCGGCCGGCTGGGGCTCGCCGAAGCGGGACGCCATGGACTCCGAGGTGTACTCGCCCTCGACGGGGAGCTCGGTCTCGGTGGTGTAGCTCTCGATGTCGACAACCTCGGTCTCTTCGACCGGCTGCTCAACGGTGGTCTCGGCCACGATTCTCCTCAGATTCTCTTCAGTCTTAGGGGGTGGCCGGAATTACTGCGCGACCTGGGTGATCTCGAACGGCACCGGCTGCTGGGCAGCGTGCGGGTGCTGGTCGCCCGAGTAGACCTTCAGCTTCGAGAGCATCTGACGGCCCAGGGAGTTCTTGGGGAGCATGCCCTTGACGGCCTTCTCGATGGCCTTCTCGGGGTTCTTCTCGAGCAGCTCGTCGTAGCGGACGGAGCGCAGACCACCCGGGTACCCGGAGTGGCGGTACGCCATCTTCTGGGTCCGCTTGTTGCCGGAGAGGTGCACCTTGTCGGCGTTGATGACGATGACGAAGTCACCGGCGTCGACGTGGGGGGCGTAGATCGGCTTGTGCTTGCCACGGAGGAGGGTGGCGGCGGTGGTGGCCAGACGGCCCAGGACGACGTCCTGAGCGTCAATGACGTGCCACTGGCGCGTCACATCGCCGGGCTTGGGGCTGTACGTACGCACGGTTCGTAGCCTTCGCTTCTTCAGTGAGTGGTCCTGACAGGTCACCGAAGACGATCACGACAGCCCTGACCGCACTGCGGTGACGCATACCGCGCGCTGGTCGCTGGTCATCGGCCCGGTGGACCGGTGTAAGGGCCGGTTCCGTGAGAAGAGCCAAGCCAATACACAACGAAGAAGCAGAATACCCGGGGCGACACGGCCGGGTCAAAACAGGTCCGCTGTCCTTGGTATCTCCCGGTTTCGTACGACCCCTGCACGGCCGCCGGCGACCGGGCTCCGCCGCCTCCGGTGCCCCGTCTATGATGCGGCCCATGAGTTATGGGCAGGGGGGACCCCAGTCCCAGTGGGATCCCTGGAAACCGCAATCCCAGCAGTCCTGGAACTCCGGCGGCGACGAGACCCCGGACTGGGCCGCGCTCGCCGAGGCCTCGGAGACGCGGAACAAGAAGCGCCGGCTGCTGTTCATCGGAGGGGGCGTGATCGCCACCCTGGCCGTCGGCACGGCCGTCGCCATGGCGGTGGTCTCGGCGAACAGGGACAACGACGCCTCGGGCGACCCGAGCGACCTGCCCGCCACCGCCTCGATCCCCGGTGACTCCACCGCCCCGGAGCCGTCCTTCGCGCCCACCAGCGCCCCGCCACCGCTGGACCCCAAGGACTTCATATCCAGCGCGAAGAAGGACACGGCACCCCTCAGCGCGCAGAGCCTCTTCCCGGGCACCCAGCTGACCATGGGCGAGACCCTCTACAAGAAGGGCCCCACGGCGGACACCAAGAACTGCGCCTCGGCCGCCCAGGGCACGCTCCCCAAGATCCTCACCGCCGACGGCTGCACCCGCATGCTGCGCGTCAGCTACCTCAAGGACGGGGTCGCGGTGACCGTCGGCGTCGCGGTCTTCGACACCGAGGCCGAGGCCGCCAGGGCCAGGAGCCAGGCCGACACGAAGAGCATCGTGAAGTCGCTGTCCGGCAGCGGCGTCAAGGACTTCTGCGACTCGGCGGTCTGCCGCTCGACGACCAACTCCCTCGGCCGCTACACCTACTTCACCATCGCCGGCTTCACGAGCGGCAAGGACGTGACGACGAAGGACACCCAGGTCTTCTCGGCGGGCAACGACCTGCAGGAGTTCACCTTCCGGCAGATCCGGCGCCGGGGCGAGGCCCAGGCCTCCATCGCGGCCAACCGCTAGCCGCACCACCGACAGCACCCACCGGCTGCCGCAGCGACGTCACACCACGTGGCCGTCGCTCCGGCAGCCGGTTTCGCGTCAGCCCCGGCAGGGGCCACACCCGCCGGCCCCGGGCAGCGACCGCCTGTTCCGCGCCTCCTTGTTCCGCGCGGCGAGCAGCTCGTCGGCCGGGTAGCCGACCTCTTCCAGGGTGAGTCCGTGCGGCCGTACGACATGCACGGCCGAGTCCCGTACGCCCGCGGCGAGCACCTTGCCCGGCCACTCCGGACCCCGGTGCCCGTCCCCGACGAACAGCAGCGCGCCGATCAGCGACCGCACCATGTTGTGGCAGAACGCGTCGGCCCGGACCGTCGCCGTGATGATCCCGTCGTCGCCGCGCACCAGGCTCAGGTCCTGCAGCGTGCGGATGGTGGTCGCGCCCTCGCGCTTCTTGCAGTACGCGGCGAAGTCGTGCTCCCCCAGCAGGCGCTCCGCGGCCTCGTTCATGGCGTCCACGTCGAGCGGCCAGTCGTGCCACAGGACGTGGCCCCGCAGCAGCGGGTCCACGCCGCCGGGGTTGTCGGTGACGCGGTAGGCGTAGCGCCGCCAGATCGCCGAGAAGCGCGCGTT
Organism: Streptomyces sp. NPDC046805; assembly: GCF_040645355.1. Lineage (NCBI taxonomy): Bacteria > Bacillati > Actinomycetota > Actinomycetes > Kitasatosporales > Streptomycetaceae > Streptomyces > Streptomyces sp. NPDC046805. The sequence continues at coordinate 207,638 of NZ_JBEYYC010000011.1, forward strand.
GAAGCCTTCCGGCGCCTCGGTCAGGCTCCAGATCCGTACGTCCTTGGGCAGCCGTCCGGCCAGCCGCTTCAGCAGCTTCTCCTGGTGCTCCGCCCACAGCTCCACGGGCAGGTCGACATGCGCCACCTGGCCGCGCGCGTGCACGCCGGCATCCGTGCGCCCGGCCACGGTCAATTCGTACGTCGTGTCCTTCGACCGCGTCACCGTGCGCAGCGCGTCCTCGATCTCGCCCTGCACGGTCCGCCTGCCACCGGCCTGCTTGGCCCAGCCGTGGAAGTCGGTGCCGTCGTAGGAAAGGTCGAGCCGGATGCGTACGAACCCTGGCTGTACTTCGTCACTCACTCCTGAATCCTCTCAGGGCAGCGCCCTTGGAAAAAACGCGAAAGCGGGCCCGCCCCGAAGGGCGGACCCGCTCTCAGCTACGAGGTGATGCCTCAGGCGTCCGTGGACTCCGCAGCAGCCTCGACGTTGGCCTGCTCGGTCTCCTTGACCGCACGCTTGGTGGCGGCCTCGGCCTCGCCGGTCGCCTGCTGGGCAACCGTCAGCGCCTCGACCAGCTCGATGACGGCCATGGGCGCGTTGTCGCCACGGCGGTTACCGATCTTGGTGATGCGGGTGTAACCACCGGGGCGGTTCTCGTACCGCGGGCCGATCTCGGTGAAGAGCGTGTGGACGATGCCCTTGTCCGTGATGACCTGGAGCACCTGGCGGCGGTTGTGAAGGTCACCCTTCTTCGCCTTGGTGATCAGACGCTCGGCGTACGGGCGCAGGCGGCGGGCCTTCGCCTCGGTGGTGGTGATACGGCCGTGCTCGAACAGCGACTTCGCGAGGTTCGCGAGGAGCAGCTTCTCGTGCGCGGCGCTGCCGCCCAGACGGGCACCCTTGGTGGGCTTCGGCATGGTTCTTCTCCTGTGGGTCTGCCCCGGCCGTGTCAGGTACCGGAGTCAGTATCCGAGCAGACGGTTGTCAGTCGGAGATCCGGGAGCAGCCCCGAAAGGGCGCTCCCGGAAGGGGCGCGGGGAACTGCGCGATCAAGCACAGCGCACCCGCACCCGAGTATGGACCGTCGGTCCCGAGCTCTCAGTACTGCTCGGTCTCGACGAACCCGGCGTCCGCGTCGTCGTCGGCGCCGAAGGCGTCGGCGGCGGCGGTCGGGTCGAATCCGGGCGGGCTGTCCTTCAGGGCCAGGCCCATGCCGGCCAGCTTCGCCTTGACCTCGTCGATCGACTTCGCACCGAAGTTGCGGATGTCGAGGAGGTCGGCCTCGGAGCGCGCGACGAGCTCACCCACGGAGTGGATGCCCTCACGCTTGAGGCAGTTGTAGGAGCGGACCGTCAGCTCGAGCTCCTCGATCGGGAGCGCGAGGTCGGCGGCCAGGGCGGCGTCCGTGGGGG